>JAJUFW010000566.1 GCA_029263555.1 Alphaproteobacteria bacterium | reverse complement strand
GCTCTTGGTCGGTGCCGGGGCGCTCGGGGCGACCGCAGCGATCGGCCTGCCTGGGCGCCCGGCCAGGGCCGCGGGGACGCTCAAGGTCGGCACCTATGGCGGCTACTTCAAGGACAGCTTCGACGAGCACATCTTCCCGGAGTTCACCGCCGCGACCGGGATCGAAGTCGAATCCGTGCCCGAGCCGACGGGCGAGGCCTGGCTCGTCCAGCTCGAGACCGCGGCGCGGGCCGGCCAGGCGCCGGCCGACGTTTCCATGATGGCGCAGGTCGCCATGCGTCGCGGCACAAAGGGCGAGCTCTGGCCGGCCCTCGACCCGGCCAAGATGCCGAATGTCGAGAAGGTCTTCCCCTCCTTCATCAACACCTATGAGGACGGGCGGATCAGCGGCGTCGCCGCCGTGGCCTGGTTCATCACGCTCGTCACCAACACCGACGTCTATCCCGAGGCGCCGACCAGCTGGGCCGCGCTGTGGGATCCGGCGAACGAGAACTCGGTCGGGCTCCTGGCGCTCGCCAGCAACTCGTTCCTTCTGGAGATCACGCGGGCGACCTACTTCGCCGACCGGTCGGACATCCTGTCGACCCGGGACGGCGTGATGGAGGTGCTGACCAAGATCGCCGAGCTGAAGCCGAACGTCGCGTTGTGGTACCGCGACGAGGGACAGTTCCAGAACGCCCTGCAGAGCGGCGAAATCCCCATGGGCCAGTATTATCACGACGTGGCCGGGCTGGCCGCGGCGGACGGATTCCCCGTGCGTTCGACCTTCCCCGAGGAGGGCGGCGTCGCCGACCGCGGTTCCTGGGCCGTCTCGAGGGCGTCGACCAAGCTGGAGGAGGCACAGATCTTCATCGACTACATGTGCCAGCCGTCGGTCCAGGAGGTCCTGTCGCGCAAGGTCGGCACGGCGCCGATCATCCCGCGCGACCAGCTTTCGCTGACCGACGAGGAGTTCGCGGCCGTCTCCAGCGAGATCGAGCCGATCATCCCCGAGTACCGGCTCTACACGGAGGACGGCGACTGGGTGAACGAACAGTGGACCACCATGATCACCGCCTGAGAGGCACGGGAAGGCAGACATTCGTCCATTCATGGCAGACGTTCATCTGAAGGGGATCCGGAAGGAGTACGGGTCTGTCCTTGCCGTCACCGACGTCGATCTGAAGATCCCGGCCGGGAAACTCGTTTGCTTCCTGGGGCCGTCCGGTTGCGGCAAGACGACCCTGCTCAGGATCATCGCGGGACTGGAGAGCCCGACGAAGGGGCGGCTCATCGTCGACGGGCAGGACATCACCGACCTGCCTACCCATCGCCGCAACTTCGGCATGGTGTTCCAGTCCCTCGCGCTGTTCGGCCACCTGACGGTCGGGGAGAACATCGCCTACGCCCTGCGCGTCCGCGGTGTCGACCCGGCCGCCCGGCGACGCCGGGTCGAGGAGCTGCTGGAGCTGGTTCAGCTTCCCGGCATCGCCGATCGGCATGTCGCCCAGCTGTCGGGCGGACAGCGGCAGCGCGTGGCGATCGCCCGGGCGCTGGCGATGGAGCCCAAGCTGTTCCTCATGGACGAACCGCTGTCGGCGCTCGACGCCAAGCTGCGCGAGGCGATGCAGATCGAGCTCAGGGTCCTGCAGCAGCGGCTGGACATCACCACGGTCATGGTCACCCACGACCAGCGTGAGGCCATGACCATGGCCGATCAGATCGTGGTCATGGGCGACAGCAGGGTTCAGCAGGTCGGCTCGCCGACCGAGATCTACCGCAATCCGGCCAATCGCTTCGTCGCCGACTTCATCGGGACCAGCAATCTGCTTCCGGCGACCATGAAGTCCGGGACCGGGGTCGTCGTCGACGGCCGTCCGGTCCGGGTCTCCGATCTTCCGGTCGGCCTGGGGGACGGCGCGGCGGTGACCCTCCTGGTCCGGCCGGAGGAGATGCGCATCCTGCCGCCCGACAGCGAGGGCGAGAATCGCCTGCCCGGCACGGTCGCGTTCATCCGCGACGTCGGGGCGACGGTGGAGACCTATGTCGATTGTGCGGGCGTCCGGCTGGTCGCGATCGCGATGCGGCGGGACCGGCCGGAAGTCGAGCCGGGCGAGCGGGCGCTCGTGGAACTGCCGCCGGGCGCATGCCGGATTCTCGCGGCATGAGCGCGACCGCCAGACCCCAGGGCTTAAGGCAGCATCTGCCGGTGATCTATCCGGCGATGATGCTGGCCGTCTTCTTCCTGGTCCCCTTCGGGATCATGGTCGCCTTCAGCTTCTTCCACAGGGTCGAAGGTGGCTTCTACGAACCGGCGTTCGAGCTTGCGAACTACGCCCGATTCCTGTCGCCGCTGTTCGTCAATGCGCTGTTCTTCTCGCTCTTCATCTGCGCGTTGGCCGCGGTCATCTGCGTCGGTCTCGCGATGCCGTTCACCTATGTCCTCAGCCGCAAGAGGCGCCGTACGCAGACCGCCTGGCTGGTCCTCATCCTGGCGATC
>JAJUFW010000082.1 GCA_029263555.1 Alphaproteobacteria bacterium | reverse complement strand
CGCAATCAGCCGCAGCAACGTCGACTTGCCGCAACCCGACGGTCCCACGAACACCACGAACTCATGGTCCCGGACCTCGAGATCCACCCCCTTGATGATCTCAAGCTCCCCAAACGACTTCCGAACTTGCTTCAGGACGACGGTTGCCATGGTCCGGAAACTCCCCAGTCGGGTTTCGTCACTTCACGGCGCCGAAGGTCAGGCCGCGGACGAGCTGGCGCTGGCTCATCCAGCCGAAGATGAGAATCGGGGCGACCGCAAGCGTCGAGGCCGCCGATAGCTTCGCCCAGAACAGGCCCTGCGGGCTGGAGAAGGAGGCGATGAACGCGGTCAGCGGCGCCGCTTTGGACGCGGTCAGGTTCAGGCTCCAGAACGCCTCGTTCCAGCTCAGGATGATCGCGAGCAGCGCGGTCGAGGCGATTCCCGGAAGCGAGAGCGGCACTAGCAGATGGCGGATCTCGTCGGCCGGGCGCGCGCCGTCCACCCGCGCAGCCTCCAGGATGTCGCGGGGCACCTCCTTGAAGAAGGTGTAGAGCATCCACACGACGATCGGCAGGTTGATCAGCCCGTAGACCAGGGTCAGCCCGATCCGGGTGTCAAGCAGGCCCGTGTCCCGGAACAGGAGATAGATCGGGACGAGCACGCCGACCGGCGGCAGCATCTTGGTGGAGAGCATCCAGACCAGCGTGTTCTTGGTGCGCCAGGTCGGAAAGAAGGCCATGGCGTAGCTGGCAGGAATCGCGAAGGCCAGGGCCAGCAGGGTCGACCCGAGCGAGACGAACACGCTGTTGAAGGCGAATTTCAGGTAATCGGCCCGGTTCTGAACGTCGGCATAGTTGTCGAGCGTCGGCGTGAAGATCAGCGAGGGCGGTGTCGCCACCGCCTCGGCCTCGGTCTTGAACCCGGTCAGGACCATCCAGAAGATCGGGAAGAACATGACCAGGGCGACGGTCCAGCCCAGGACCGAGAGGGCGATCCGGTCACTCTTGGCGTGGCGCATCACGGGGAGGCTCCTCCTCAGCGGTCGAGGCTGCGCGCGATGGTGCGCACCAGGAAGATCGCAACGATGTTCGCCAGGACGATCGCGATCACGCCGCCCGCCGAGCCGCCACCGACATCGAACTGCAGAAGCGCGCGCGAATAGATGAGATAGGCGAGATTGGTGGTCGCGAGCCCCGGACCGCCGGACGTCGTGACGAAGATCTCGGCGAAGATCGACAGCAGGAAGATCGTCTCGATCATGGCCACGACGGCGATCGCCCGGCCGAGATGGGGCAGGATGATATGGAAGAACATGGCGACCGGCCCGGCCCCGTCGATCCGCGCCGCCTCCTTCTGCTCGTTGTCGAGCGACTGCATCGCCGTGAGAAGGATCAGGAGCGCGAACGGAATCCACTGCCAGGCGACGATGAGGATGATGGACAGGAGCGGCACGTCGGCGAACCAGTCGACGACGCCGAGACCGAGCGACCGGGTGATCCAGGCGAAGATCCCGTTCACCGGATGCATCAGCATGTTCTTCCAGATGAGCGCGCTCACCGTCGGCATCACGAAGAACGGCGCGATCACCAGAAGCCGGGCGATGCCGCGCCCGGCGAAGGGCTGATCGTAGAGGACCGCCAGCAGGACGCCGGCGACGATCGTGATCGCGAGCACCGATCCGACCAGGATCAGCGTGTTCGCCATGGCCGTCCACAGCGCCGGGTCGGTCAGAAGAAAGCGGTAGTTCTCGAGCCCCGCGAAGCCGGACAGCATCGGGTTCAGTAGATTGTAGTACTGGAACGAGAACCACAGGGTCATCGCCAGCGGCACGATCATCCAGAGCAGCAGAACCAGGACCGACGGCGCGACCAGCGGCAGGGTTCTGACGCGTCGGCGGCTCCCTCTTCGGATCACCTGCCGTCCGGGTTGGATCGGGATGCTGATGGTCATGGGTTCGCCTCCGGTCCTGGAGGACCGGCGGACGATCCGCCGTCCGCCGGCCAAGACAGGGGAGAGAAGCTCAGCGGCCCCGCGGGGTCAGCTCACTTCAGATAGCCGGCCTGCTGCATCGTCCGTTCCGTGGACGTCTGGGCGCTCTGCAGCGCCTGATCGACGGTCATCTGCCCGGACAGGGCCGCCGCCATCATCTGCCCGACCTGGGTTCCGATCGCCTGGAACTCGGGGATGCCCGCGTACTGGACACCGCTGTAGGGCTTCGGATTGGCCGTCGTCTCGATCGGGTCGGCCGTCTCGATCGCCCTCAGGACCGCCTCGGCGAAGGGCGCGGCTTCGGTATAGCTGGGGTTGTCGTAGGTCGACCGGCGGGTGCCGGGCGGCACCGATACCCAGCCCTCCTCCTCGGCGACCAGTTCGATATATTCCTTCGACGTCGCCCAGGTGACGAACTCTTTCGCCGCATCCGCCGCGTCGGACGAGGTCGGCACCGCCAGCGCCCAGGACCAGAGCCAGTTGGATCCTTTCGGATGGCTTGCGACCGGCGCCTGGGCGAAGCCCAGCCGGTCCGCCACGGTCGACTGCTCCGGATTGTAGAGCATGCCGGCTGCGACGGTCGCGTCCACCCACATGCCGCACCTTCCGGTGGAGAACAGGGCGAGGTTCTCGTTGAACCCGTTGGTCGTCGCCCCGGGGGGACCGTAGTTCCGCATCAGATCGACGTAGAAGGTGACCGCGTCGTGCCAGGCCTGGTCATCCAGTCGGGGCCGCCACTCCATGTCGAACCATTGCCCGCCGAAGGTGTTCACCAGCGTCGACAGGAAGGCCATGTTCTCGCCCCAGCCGGGCTTGCCGCGCAGGCAGATGCCGTAGACCCCGTTGTCGGGGTCGTGAATGGCCGCCGCCCATTCCCGCACCTGGTCCCAGGTCGGCTGGTCGGGCATGTCGATCCCGGCCTCCTGGAACAGGTCCGTCCGGTAGTAGAGCATCGAGCTTTCGGCATAGAACGGCAGGGCGTAGAGCGTGCCGTCATGGGACAGCCCGTCCCGGACGGGCTTCAGCACGTCGTCCACGTCGTATTCGGACGGAAGGTCTTCCAGCGGGACCAGCCAACCCTGGGCCGCCCAGATCGGCACCTCGTACGTGCCGATCGTCATCACGTCGAACTGCCCGCCCAAGGTGGCGATGTCGGTCGTGATCCGCTGGCGGAGTACGTTTTCCTCGAGGACGACCCATTCGAGGTCGATGTCCGGATGCGCTTCCTCGAAGCGGTCCGACAGGCGCTGCATGATGATCATGTCGGCGTTGTTGACGGTCGCGATGGTGACCGTCGTCTGCGCCTGGGCGAGCGCCGTTCCGCCGAGAAGCGCGGCGGCGAAAACGGAAAGCGAGACGATCCTGCACATGCCTGAACTCCTCCCCTCGTGAACGGATTTGAACCGTTGCTCATTTTTTGAGTAGTTGATCACTCAATGAGCGTTTCTGTCAACCACGTTTCGGCCAGCCGAAGGCGGCCGCGCAGATCGGCGGCAGATGAACAACGACGGATGGAGGAAGAGGGTCCGGGACCGCCGCTGGTACGGCCGTCAGGCGGCGAGAAGCGCGTGCGCCGTCGCCTCATCGGTGATCAGGCCGGCGCTCAGGCGTCCGCGAAGGGCGGCGGCAATGGCCGGGACCTTGGCCCGGCCGCAGGCAACGGCCACGCTGGACCGTTCTGGCAGGAGCGACAGCGGCACGGCGCCCAGCCTTTCGCTCAGCGGCGACCGTATCAGCCGCCCCTCGGCATCGAACGCCCAGCCGCAGATCTCGCCCACCGCCTGGTGCTCGAGCAGGGCTGCAAGCTCCTCGTCGGTGACGAACCCGTCCTTGTGGAGCGGCTCGTTCCAGCCGACGCCGCCGACGCCGACGAACGCCACGCGGGCGGCGGAGACAAGCCCCCGGATGGTCTGGAACGGGCGCTGGGCCTGGAGCAGCGCCTTGGCCTCGGCCGTCTCGATGACGACCGGCGTCGGCAGCGGATAGCATTGCGCCCCGACCCGGTCGGCGAGCCGCATTACCACGTCCTAGGGGCTGGCGCGACCGTCCCGCGTCAGGTTGCCGACCAGGGACACGATTTTGTGCTGCGGATTGTCCATGGCCGTAACCTGGGCGACAGCCGCCCGGAGGGTGCGCCCCGTGCCGAACGCCATCACCGTCGGCACCCGGCTCGACAGATAGGATTCGATCCGCTCCGCCGCGCAGACGGCGATCCCGGTCACCCCGTCGGGGCTGTCCGGGTCGCCGGGCACCACCTCGCAGTAGTCCAGGCCGCGTTCGACCCTCAGCCGCTCGCTCAGCTCGACACAGGCCGCGATCGGATGATCGATGCGGAACTTGATCAGCCCCTCCGCCACGGCAAGCGAGACCAGCCGCTGCGCCCCCGGTCGCGAGACGTTCAGCCGGGCCGCGATCTCATCCTGCGTCTTGCCGGCCACGTAGTAGAGCCAGGCGGCTCTCGCCGCCAGGTCCAGCCGGCGCTGCTGACGCTGGGTCAGGCCGTTCCTGCCCCCTCGGGCCGCCCGCAGGGGCTGTTCCTCGCCGCCCTCCGGTCCTTCTGAGATTATGCTCATACGCTGAACCCTTCAGCGAAAGATACGCCAACTTATCGGTCCCGGCTAGGCCAGGATGCCGGCGGGTCGCATTGCGCCGAACCGGCCAATCCGCTCACGCGGACGGGGATCCGGGCAGGAGCTTTTCCATGAACACGCTCAAAGGGTCCGGCCGGTAATTCCCGAAAGGCGGTACTTCCCGGTATCCGGCCGACCGGTAGAGTCCCAGGGCCTCCGGCTGCCTTACCCCGGTTTCCAGCCTGACGCGCTCCGCCCCGAGACGCCCGGCATGCGCCTCCAGCGCCTCGAGCAGCCGCCGGCCGATGCGCCGCCCCCGCGCATCCGGGACGACATACATGCGCTTGATCTCCGCCCAACCGTCACCCCGGTCGACGATCGCCCCGAAGCCCAGCAGCCGGCCTTCCGCCCGGGCGACGTAGAAGGAGACGCCCGGGCGCTTCAGGCTCGACACGTCCAGAACATGATTGCTCTCGGCCGGATAGAGCGATGCGTAATAGGCGTCCCCCGCCTCCAGCATCGCCCGTATTCCAGGCTGGTCCGGGTCCTCGACAGCGATCGAGATCGCCATGGCCCCGCCTTACGCTGGCCGCCGCATCCTGCCCTTAGCGACGACGCAGCTGGCTGACGTCACGGACGGCACCGCGGGCGGCGCTGGTCGTCAGGGCGGCATAGGCCTGAAGGGCCGCCGAAACCTTGCGATTGCGGCCGACCGGGGACCAGGCGTTTGCGCCCTTGGCCTCCATCGCTTTCCGCCGGCGGGCAAGCTCCTCGTCGCTGAGATCGACCCTAATCGATCGGTTCGGGATGTCGATCTCGATTCGGTCGCCCTCCTCGACCAAGCCGATTGCCCCGCCTTCCGCCGCCTCGGGCGAGATATGGCCGATCGACAGGCCGGAACTGCCGCCGGAGAAGCGGCCGTCGGTGATGAGGGCGCAGACCTTGCCCAGCCCCTTCGACTTCAGATAGCTGGTCGGGTAGAGCATCTCCTGCATGCCGGGGCCGCCCTTCGGCCCTTCGTAGCGGATCAGCACCACATCACCCGGACGAATCCGGTCGCCCAGAATGGCCTCCACCGCGGCATCCTGGCTCTCGAAGATCCGGGCAGGTCCGGAGAAGGTCAGAATGCTGGCGTCGACGCCGGCGGTCTTAACGATGCATCCGTCCTCGGCGATGTTCCCGTAGAGGACGGCAAGGCCACCGTCGGCGCTGAAGGCATGACCGATATCGCGGATGACGCCCCGGGACCGGTCGAGATCCAGCGAGCGGTACCGGTTCTCCTGGCTGAAGGCCTCGGTCGTCCGCACGCCTCCGGGCGCGGCCCGGTAGAAGGTGGCGACGTCCTCGGCATCCGAGCGGACCACGTCCCAGCGATCGAGCGCGTCGCCGAGAGACGCGGCGTGAATCGTGGACACGTCGCGATGGATGAGCCCGGCGCGATCCAGCTCGCCCAGGATGCCCATGATCCCGCCGGCCCGGTGCACGTCCTCGACATGCACGTCCGGAACCGAAGGCGCGACCTTGCAGAGATGCGGCACCTTGCGGGACAGGCGATCGATGTCCTTCATGGTGAAGGGCACCTCGCCTTCCTGTGCGGCCGCCAGGAGGTGCAGCACGGTATTGGTCGAGCCGCCCATCGCGATATCTAGCGCCATGGCATTCTCGAACGCCTCGAAGCTGGCGATCGAGCGCGGCAGGACGGACGCATCGTCCTGCTCGTACCAGCGGCGCGCCAGATCGACGACCAGCCAGCCCGCCTCCACGAACAACCGCCGCCGGTCGGCATGGGTCGCGACCACGGTGCCGTTGCCGGGCAGCGCGAGACCGAGCGCCTCGGTCAGGCAGTTCATGGAATTGGCCGTGAACATGCCCGAGCAGGAGCCGCAGGTCGGGCAGGCCGATCGCTCCATGGCCAGGGTGTCCGCATCGCTGACGCGGTCGTCGGCCGCCGCGACCATGGCATCGATCAGGTCGACCGCCCGGGTCTTGCCCTCGATCACGACCTTGCCCGCCTCCATCGGCCCGCCGGAAACGAAGACGGTCGGGATGTTGAGGCGAAGGGCCGCCATCAGCATGCCGGGCGTAATCTTGTCGCAGTTCGAGATGCAGACCAGCGCGTCGGCGCAATGGGCGTTCACCATGTACTCGACGGCGTCGGCGATCAGCTCGCGCGAGGGCAGGCTGTAGAGCATGCCGTCATGGCCCATCGCGATGCCGTCGTCGACGGCGATGGTATTGAACTCCTTGGCGACGCCGCCGGCCTTCTCGATCTCCCGTGCGACCAGCTGTCCCAGATCCTTCAAATGGACATGGCCGGGCACGAATTGGGTGAACGAGTTGGCGATGGCGATGATCGGCTTTCCGAAATCGGCGTCGGTCATTCCCGTCGCGCGCCATAGTCCGCGGGCGCCGGCCATGTTGCGGCCATGGGTCGTGGTTCTTGAGCGATATGCGGGCATGAACGCCTCTCTCGGGATTCTGACCGGACAATAAGTAGACGTAAGTAGGGACTGTTTCACCCTTGACCACATCTTTACCCTGATGCCATCGGCGATACCAGCCGGAAGGGCAGGCCGGCGACGTCCGCAAGCGAGGCACCACGGCCATCTTCGGCTTGACGGTCGATCCCAGGTGGCGCATTCAGCCCAGCGGCATGCATCCGAACGTGACCAGATCCTCCCCGCCGGCAACCGGCGGCATCTCCTCTGGATTCTCAGCGGGCGCACTGCTGTGAGCAGCCGATTACCTCTCATCGCCCTCGCCGCGGCAGCGATCCTCCCCATCCTCGTCTTCTCTGCCGTCATGGTCGTGCTGTTCGACCAGCAGCAGCAGGCGGTTCTGGAACGCAATCTGCGCCAGGCGGCGCGCTCGGCGGTCCTGGATGTCGAGCGCAGGATCGTGGCCGACGCGTCCATGCTTCGGGCGCTTGCCGCATCGCCGGACGTCGACAAGGGTGACTTCGAGAAGCTCCGGGACCACATGGGCCGGGTCATCCAGCGGCGCCCGGACTGGCTGTCCGTGCAGCTGATCGACCCGTCGACGATGGAGCCGGTCGTCTCGGCCGCCGCCCGGTCGAGCCTGACTCCCCGTCTCGACACCGACCTCATTCGCCGCACCGCGGAGTCGCGGCTTGTGGAAGTCAGCGACCTGCACTCGAAACACGGCGAGATCCCCTATCACTTCGCGATTGCGTTACCCGTGCCGCGGGACGGTCAGTTCCGGTATGTCATGACCGCGGAAATCGACGCGGGCTCCCTCGGCAGGGTGCTGGCGGCCGAAACCATCGACGACGACTGGGGTCTTGGCCTTCTCGACCGGAACCGGACCCTCGTCGCCCACAGCCGTGCCGATATGGACCAGATCGGAAAGCCGGCGCCGCCGTCGCTGATCACCGAGCTGGAGCGGGCGGAGACGGAATACTTCTTCACTGTCGACCGGGGCGGCCAACGTCTGTATGGCTCCTACGCAACCTCCGGATGGCTGGACTGGGTGGTGGCGGTCGGGGTGCCGGCATCGGTCGTCGAGTGGCCGCTGCGCCGCACCCTGTTCGTCGTGATCGGCGCGGGCAGCGGCGCTCTTGCGACGGCGCTCCTGCTCGCGACGATCCTCATCCGGGCGGTGAGCCGGCGCCATGACGCCGAGCGGCAGCTGCTTGCGCTGGAAGCACAGCAGACGATCGAAAGACGGCTTGCCGACATCGCCGCCAATCTGCCGGGGGTCGTCTATCGGCGCGTCGTCCATCCGGACGGGACGATTTCTCACCCCTATGTCAGCAGCGGGCTCGAGCGTCTGCTCGACATTTCGTCCGACGAGGTGAAGCAGGGTCTCTCTCTCGAGGAGTTCGCCGAAACCTATCTTGCCCCCGACGCCCGCGAAGCATGGGTCAGAGCATTGTCGGAAGCATCGACAAGCGGCAATGCGTACAGCTACGAGGCGGCGCTCCTGTCACGCAGCGGCGAAGTCCGCTGGGTGCACAGCATGGCGCGGTCCCGGCGCAATGCGGACGGATCGGTAATCTGGGACGGGGTGCTGCGGGACATCACCGAACGCAAGCAGGTCGAGCAGCGCCTCGCCGCCTCGCTTGCCGAGAAGGAGACGCTGCTGCGCGAGATCCATCACAGGGTCCGCAACAATCTGCAGGTCGTCTCCAGCCTACTGCAACTCGAGATCCGTGCGCTGCCCGATCCCCACGCGCGCGAGCGGCTGAACCGCGTCAGCCAGAGGATCGCCGTCCTGGGCCGGGTTCACGACCAGCTCTATTCATCGGAGAATTTCGCGCGGATCGATTTTGCGGAGCATCTCCATCAGATCTGCTCCAATCTCCGGCAGATCTACCAGGAGACCCGCGAATTCGATGTCGATCTGACCGTCGACGCCGATCGCCTCTACTGCGAAATCGACACGGCCATTCCTCTCGGGCTGATGGTCAACGAGCTGGTGACCAATGCGCTGAAGCACGGCGTTTCCAGCACAAGCGGCCCGGGTCGGATCCGGATTG
>JAJUFW010000248.1 GCA_029263555.1 Alphaproteobacteria bacterium | reverse complement strand
CGTCCGGCGGCCAGCGTCTCGCGCAGCTCGCCCAGAAGGGCCAGGCGCAACTTCGGCCCGTCGGCGCCGTGCTCGTCGACCAGCGCGTTCAGGCGGGCGGCCAGCTTGCGCGGCTGGACAATGGCGCGGCGATCGCGGACGCGGCGCCCTTCCTCCGGTTCCGGAATCAGGGCGGGCGCCGCCTCCTTGCGGGCCTGGGACTTGAACATGGTCAGCATGGCGGCCGAAACGTACCTCGCTCTCCTTCAACCGCACGAACGCCGACGGACGGTCTTCCCCGCCGGTTCCGGACACGGATCAGCGACGATGGCAGAGGACGGGGTTCCGGTCAAAAGCCTTGAAGGGACTGCTCGTCCAGACGCGCCCGCAACTCGTAAAGCGCCTCCAGCGCCTGCCGTGGCGTCAGCTCGTCCGGGTTCAGCGCCTTCAGCCGTTCCTCGACCGGCGACGGTCCGGCCGGCGCGGGCTTCGGGACGGCGGCGGCGAACAGCGGCAGGTCCTCCGCAAGCCGCCCGGCGTCCCGGCCCTTGTCGCCGCGCTCCAGCCTCTCCAGCACCGACTCGGCGCGCGCGATCACCGCGGGCGGCAGCCCGGCCAGCTTGGCGACGTGGATGCCGTAGGAGCGGTCGGCCGCACCGGCCTGGACCTCGTGCAGGAAGACGATGTCGCCCTGCCATTCCTTGACCCGCATGGAATGGCAGGACAGCGCCGAGAGCTTGCCGGCGAGCGCGGTCAGCTCATGATAGTGGGTGGCGAAGAGGGCGCGGCACCGGTTCAGCTCGTGCAGGTGCTCCACGGTCGCCCATGCGATGGACAGGCCGTCGAAAGTGGCGGTGCCGCGGCCGATCTCGTCCAGGATGACCAGCGCCCGCTCCCCCGCCTGGTTCAGGATGGCGGCGGTCTCGACCATCTCGACCATGAAGGTCGACCGGCCCCGGGCCAGGTCGTCGCTGGCGCCGACCCGGCTGAACAGCCGGTCGACGATCCCGATGCGGCAGGACTCTGCCGGAACGAAGGATCCCATCTGCGCCAGGACGGCGATCAGCGCGTTCTGGCGCAGGAAGGTCGACTTGCCGGCCATGTTCGGGCCGGTCAGCAGCCAGAGCCGGTTCTCGGGCGAAAGATCGCAGTCGTTGGCGACGAAGCTGCCGGATCGGGCGGCGTCCAGCGCCGCCTCGACCACCGGGTGGCGGCCGCCCCTGATCTCGAAGGCCAGCGACCGGTCGACTACCGGCCGGCAGTAGCGGCGTTCGACCGCCAGCTCGGCCAGGGACGCCGCCACGTCCAGCGTCGCCAGCGCCCGGGCGGCGGCGGCGACCGCCTCGGCCCGCCCCAGAACCTCTCCGACCAGCTCCTCGAACAGCTCCAGCTCGAGCGCGAGGGCCTTGTCCGCGGCCTCGGCGATGGACCGCTCCAGCTCGGAAAGCTCGACCGTCGTGAAGCGCACGGCGCTCGCCAGGGTCTGGCGGTGGATGAAGGTGCCGTTCAGCGCCGAAAGCTTCTCGGCATGGGTCGGCGTGACCTCGATGTAATAGCCGAGCACATTGTTGTGCCGGATCTTGAGCGCGGCGACGCCGGTCTCCTCGGCATAGCGGCTCTGCAGACCGGCGATCAGCCGCCGGCTCTCGTCCCGCAGCATGCGCAGCTCGTCCAGGGCGGGCGAATAGGCGGGGGCGACGAAGCCGCCGTCGCGGGCCAGCATCGGCAGCTCGGGCGCGAGCGCGCGGGTCAGCCGGTCGACCAGCGCCCCCTGGTCGCCCAGATCGGCGGCGGCCTCGGTGACCAGGGGCGGCACCGGCGACAGGCCGGGGGCGGCCAGGAGGTCCTTCACCGCCGCAGCCTGGGCCAGGGCGTCGCGCACGGCGGCCAGATCGCGTGGCCCACCCCGTCCCAGGGTCAGCCGGGCTAGCGCCCGCTCCACGTCCGGGCAGCGCCGGAAGATCTGCCTCAGCTCCTCTCTCAGCCGGTCCTCGGTCGTGAAGAACTGCACGGCGTCCAGCCGGCGGTCGATCGCGCCGGGATCGGTCAGCGGCGCCGCCAGCTGTGCAGCCAGCAGCCGCGCGCCGGCACCGGTCACGGTCCGGTCGATGGTGGCCAGAAGGCTGCCGGCCCGGTCCCCGGACAGGGTCCGGGTCAGCTCCAGGTTCCGCCGGGTCGCCCCGTCGATCTCCATGACCGCCCCGTCGCTCAGGCGGCGCGGCGGCGACAACCGGGGCAGCCGGCCCTTCTGGGTGAGGTCGATATAGTCGACCAGCGCCCCGGCCGCCGCGATCTCGCCGCGGCTGAAGCTGCCGAAGGCGTCCAGCGTGCCGACCTGGAACAGCTCCTCGAGCCGCCGGCGGGCGTTCTCGCTGTCGAAGCGGCTGTTCGGCTGGACCGTCGAGCGGTCGCGCCATTCGCGAAGAAGCTCGGACAGCTCCGGCGCCTGGGCCAGCCGCTCGGGCAGCAGCAGCTCGCCCGGGTCGAGCCGGGCCAGCGCCGCCCCCAGCCGCTCCCGCGCGGTCGGCTCGATCACCAGTTCGCCGGTCGAGATGTCGACGAAGGCGAGGCCCAGGCCGCCGCCCGCCTCGGCGACCGCCGCCAGATAATTGTTGGCGCGGGCCTCGAGAAGATTGTCTTCGGTGATGGTGCCGGGCGTGATGACGCGCACGACGTCCCGGCGCACGATGCTCTTGCCGGGCCGCTTGCGCGCCTCGGCCGGGTTTTCGAGCTGTTCGCAGATGGCGACGCGGAAGCCCTTGCGGATCAGACGGGCCAGATAGCTTTCATGCGCATGGACCGGGACGCCGGCCATGGGCACGTCCTCGCCGTCGTGCCGTCCGCGCCGGGTGAGCGTGATATCCAGTGCGGCCGCCGCCTTGACCGCGTCCTCGAAGAACAGCTCGTAGAAGTCGCCCATGCGGAAGAACAGGAGGCAGTCCGGATAGGCGGACTTGGCCTCCAGGTACTGCGCCATCATCGGCGTGACGGCGGCGGTGTCGGGGGAGGAGACGGAGGAATCGGGCACGGGATCGATTGTCTTGGCATCCGGATCGGGTGGGAATCGGCCGGAAGCCTAGCACGCCGGAAAGCGCGCCGAAAACGCGGAACGGGAGCCCGCCGGGCTCCCGTCGCAAACCGTATATGTCGAACGCGTCAGTCCCAGGCCGGACGGCCGAGATTGATGTCGTCCTCGTCGGTCAGGGCGCCCGCGCCGCCCCCGAGAACCCCGCCGATGATCGCGCCGCGGCCGATCCCGCCGCCGGTCAGGGCTCCCGCGCCGGCGCCGGCCGCCGCCCCGATGCCGGCCCCGGACAGGGCGCGGTCGGTGGTCGTTTCGCCGCACGCGGCCATGAGCAGGGCCGCAAAAATCACACCGATGATCCTGTGCATGTCGATACTCTCCCGGATTAGACTTGCGTGCCGCCTTGGAGGAAAAGGCGGGGCGTCCACCCTTGTCCTATCAACAGGAGTTGCGGCCCCTACGTTCCATCCTATTGAAATTATGTTGCTTTTGCGGCGCCGCCCCCGTTCGCCGCAATGCGGGGATGCACGCTCTGAGGGTTGACGTGAGCCCGTCCAGCCTGCCCATTGGCCGGCATTGCGGAAGAATGTCCCGGCGAACACCGGGCAACGCTGTGTAGGAAGGGGCCGCCCCGGCGGCATGATGAGGCAAGAGGAAGAAGACGCCTATGTCCGGAAAATCGCTCGGTGAGGAAGCGCTGGCCCTGCACGCGTCGGGTCGCCCCGGCAAGCTGGAAATTACGCCGACCAAGCCGTTGACTACCCAGCGCGATCTCGCGCTGGCCTATTCGCCTGGGGTCGCGGAGCCCTGCCTCAGGATCCACCAGGATCCTTCCGCGGCCTACGACTACACGGCCAAGGGCAACGTGGTCGCCGTCATCTCGAACGGCACCGCCGTACTGGGGCTGGGCAATCTGGGCGCGCTCGCGTCCAAGCCGGTCATGGAGGGCAAGGCGGTCCTGTTCAAGCGCTTCGCCGATGTCGACGGGATCGATCTCGAGGTCTCGACGACCGATGTCGACGAGTTCGTCAACTGCGTGCGGTTCCTCGGCGCCTCCTTCGGCGGCATCAATCTCGAGGACATCAAGGCGCCCGAGTGCTTCCTGATCGAGCAGCGGCTGCGCGAGCTTCTGGACATTCCGGTCTTCCACGACGACCAGCACGGCACGGCGATCATCGCCGCCGCCGGCCTGATCAATGCGCTGGAGCTGACCGGGCGCCGGATCGAGGACGTCCGGATGGTGATCAACGGCGCCGGTTCGGCCGCGATCGCCTGCATCGAGCTGTTCAAGTCGATGGGCCTGCCGTCCGAGCAGATCATCATGTGCGACACCAAGGGCGTGATTTATCGCGGCCGGACCGAGGGCATGAACCAGTGGAAGTCCGCCCACGCGGTGGACACCGACGCCCGCACGCTCGAGGATGCGATGCGGGGCGCCGACGTCTTCGTCGGCGTCTCGGTCAAGGGCGCCGTCACGCCCGAGATGATCCGCTCCATGGCGCCCAATCCGATCATCTTCGCGCTGGCCAATCCCGATCCGGAGATCACGCCGGAGGAGATCAAGGCCGTGCGCGGCGATGCGATCATCGCCACCGGCCGGTCGGACTATCCGAACCAGGTGAACAACGTGCTGGGCTTCCCCTACATCTTCAGGGGGGCGCTCGACGTGCGGGCCAGCGAGATCAACGACGCGATGAAGATCGCGGCGGCCCGCGCGCTGGCGGCGCTCGCCCGCGAGGACGTGCCGGACGAGGTCGACGCGGCCTATGCCGGCCGCCGGCTGCGCTACGGCCCGGAATACATCATCCCCGTGCCGTTCGACCCCCGGCTGATCGCCACGGTTCCGCCGGCGGTCGCCAAGGCGGCGATGGACACCGGCGTCGCCCGCAAGCCGATCACGGACATGGATGCCTATGTCCGCCTGTTGCGGTCGCGGCTGGACCCGACCGCCGGCAGCCTGCAGCTTGCGTTCGAGCAGGTGCGCGCCAACCCGGCCCGCGTCGTCTTCGCCGAGGGCGAGGAGGAGCGCTCGATCCGGGCGGCGATCGCGT
>JAJUFW010000382.1 GCA_029263555.1 Alphaproteobacteria bacterium | reverse complement strand
TCCACCTCGTAGCACACATGGTGGATGCCGCCGGCGGGATTTCGTTTCAGAAAGCCTTCGACCGGCGACGCGGGCCCCAGCGGCTGCAGAAGCTCGATCTTCGTGTTCGGCAGCTCCACGAAAACGGTCGTGACTCCGTGCCCCGGAAGCGACAGCGGATCGGAGACGCGCGCGCCCAGAACCCCGCCATAGAGCGCCGAGGCCGCCGCAAGGTCGGGAACCGCGATCGCGACGTGGTTGAGCCGACCGATCATTCGCCCGCCTCCTCCGCCCCCGGCCGTTCAGATCCGCACCAGCTGGATCTGGATCAGTGGCCTCTTGCCCCGCTCCGCCTTGATTCCGCGCCGGATCGCCAGCCTAGCGGCCTCGCGCACGGCGTCGTCATCGCGCCGCGCCGATTTCGACAGGCGCTCCACCGCCTCCCGGACATCGGTGACGAGGGCACGGCGCTGCTCCTCGTCCTCCTCCGCCTCCAGGAGGCCCATGAGGGACATCTGCGGATCCGCGAGCAGGCGACCGCTATTGTCGACCACCAGGCTAGCCACCACTGCCCCCTCCTGGTTCATCCGGTGCCGGCTCCGCGTGACACCGTTGTCCAGACGGATCAACCGGGTCCCGTCCAGCGCCAGCTGCCCCGTACTGACGTAGCCCAGGATTTCCGCCGGGCCCGGTGCAAGCCGGATCACCGCGCCGTCCTGGGGAACGACTGTCTCGGGAACCTGGCAGTCCGCTGCCAGCCGGGCCTGCGCCAGCAGGTGCTTCGGGGTGCCGTGGACGGGCACGGCGATCCTAGGACGAAGCCACTGATAGAGGGTCGTCAGCTCGTCGCGGGCCGGATGGCCGGACACATGGACCATCTCGTCGTCCGGCGTGATGATGTCGACGCCGAGACGGATCAGCTGGCTCTGCACCCGGCCGATCGCCTTCTCGTTGCCCGGGATTTCCCGGGCCGAGAAGATGACCGTGTCACCGGGCTCGAGGACGATATGGGCATGCTCGTCGCGGGCGATCCGCGACAGCGCGGATCTCGGCTCGCCCTGGCTGCCGGTGCAGATCAGCACGATCTTGTCGGCGGGCACATAGCCGGCGTCGCTTTCCGACAGGAACGGCACCGTCTCGCTCATATAGCCGGTCTGGCGGGCGGCCTCGTAGATGCGCCAGAGCGACCGGCCGATCAGCGCGCATTGCCGGTCGTTGGCCTGCGCCGCCTCGGCGATCGATCGAATGCGCGCGACATTGGTGGAGAAGCAGGTGATCGCGATCCGCCCCTTCAGGCGCCCGATCAGCTTCGTCAGTTCCTCCTTGACCGTCTGCTCCGACCCGGAAATTCCGGGAACGAGGGCGTTGGTGCTGTCACAGACGAAGGCCAGGACGCCCTCGTCGCCGATCGCCCGCAACCGGGCCTCGTCAGTCGGATCGCCGATCTGCGGATGGGGATCCAGCTTCCAGTCGCCGCTGTGGACCACCGTTCCGAGCGGCGTCCGCAGCACCAGCGCGTTCGGCTCCGGAATCGAATGGGTGACGGCGACATACTCGACCTGAAAGGGCCCGAGTTCGATCTGGCCGGACAGCGGCACCTCGACGATCTTGACCTTCCGCGCGAACTCCGTCTCGGCCAGCTTGAGCCTGAGCAGCGCCGCCGTGAAGGGCGTCGCATAGATCGGGCATTTCAGGCGCGGCCACAGATATTGGATCGCGCCGAAATGGTCCTCATGCGCGTGGGTCAGCACGATGCCCAGAAGATCCCGCCGACGCTCTTCGACGAAGCTGATATCGGGCATCAGGACGTCGATACCGGGCGTGGTTTCGTCGCCGAACGAGATGCCCAGATCCACCATCAGCCATTTGCCGCCAAGCCCGTAGAGATAGAGATTCATCCCGATCTCTTCCGAGCCGCCGAGCGGCAGGAAGCAGAGTTCGTCCTCTGCGATGGTGATGGCGGACGCGTCGGCGTCGCGGGTCTGTGTCATGATGCCTTGTTGTGCTCGAAGATGAAGCGCAGGCCGCGCAGCGTCAGCTCCGCGTCCGTATGGTCGATCATATTGGTGGCCCGGGCGAAAAGACCAGCCAGGCCCCCGGTCGCAATGACGGTCATGGGCTCGCCGTACTCGGCCTTGATGCGCGTGACCAGTCCTTCGATCAACCCCACATAGCCGTAGAATATGCCGGACTTCATGGCGCCGATCGTCCCCTTCCCGATCACGCGCTTGGGCTCCTCGATCTCGACCTTCGGCAGCTTGGCCGCCGCCATGAAAAGCGCCTCGAGCGACAGGTTGATGCCCGGGGCGATCACCCCGCCGCAATAGTTCCCGTCCCGGTCGACCACGTCGAAGGTGGTCGCGGTGCCGAAATCGATGACGATCAGAGGGACCTGATAGCGCTCCCGCGCGGCGATGGCATTGACTAGGCGGTCGGCCCCCACCTCCTCGGGATTGTCCATCACGACTTCGATGCCCAGCTTGACCCCGGGCGCGCCGATGACCAGCGGCTCGCAGCGGAAATGATCCCGGACCAGGCGCTGCAGATGGAAGTTCGCCGCTGGGACGACGCTTGCCAGGATCGCGTCGGTGATGTCCAACGGCCGGAGCTGGACCAGCGCCATCAGATGGGTCAGCCACACCGCATACTCGTCCGAGGTGCGGTTGTGGTCGGTCGAAATGCGCCAGCTTCCGACCTTGCGGTTCTGGTCGAAGACGGCAAAGACGACGTTCGTGTTTCCCGCGTCAATTGCGAGCAGCATTCGAGCCCCCTATTCCGGCCGTTCCGCCGGCCGGCGCGAAGAAGACGTCTCCCGACGCGACGAGGCGCGAGCGGCCGTCGTCGAGACGAAGCACCAGCGCCCCCTCCTCGTTCAGGTCCTGGAACGTCCCGCTCAGGGTCTCCCGTTCCAGGCGCACCAGCACCTGCCCGCCGACCCCGCAGGCCCGGGCCAGCCAGGCCTCACGCAAGGGTGCGAACCCTTCGGTGGTCCAGAGATCTGTCCAATGCTGCAGGGCCGGGGCATAGGCCGAAAGGGCGTCCTCGGCCGTGACTCCGGTCACGCCTTCCGCGGCAAGGCTAGTGGCCGGACGCTCCGCGTCCTCGGGATGCGCCGACAGATTGACCCAGGTACCGGCCACGATCCAGCCGACGGTCCCATCCGCCCCGGATTCCGATTCCAGGAGGATTCCTGAAACCTTCCGGCCGCCGACGAGGACGTCGTTCGGCCATTTCAGCCGGAAATCCAGATCCGGGGCCAGCCGCGACAGGGCGTCATGCAGCGCCAACGCGACCGCGAAGGACAGTTGCCCAGCAACGGCCATGAGGCATCGCGGCCGCAGGACCGCCGTGCAGTACAGGTTCCCTTCGGGAGACGACCAGCTCCGCCCCCGCCGCGCCCGACCCGCCTCCTGTCGGCGGGCCCAGACCATGGTGCGTTCCGCGGCACCGGCCCGGGCAAGCCGCTTGGCCTCGTCATTAGTGCTTCCGATCCGCTCGAACGCGAAAAGCGTCCATCCCGGCGGAAGCCTGGGTCCCGACGCGGCGGCGGCCGCCGTCATCCGGCGAAGAGCGTTGCGGCTGCGCGGCTCGCGGCGTCGACCACCGGGGCGGGGTAGAAGATGAACAGCAGCGTGAACAGGCCGGTCGCGGTCAGCACCATGCCCATGTCGCTATCGATCGGCCGATCCAGCACCTCGGCCGGCTCATCGAAATACATGATCTTGATGATCCGCAGATAGTAGTACGCCGCGACCGCGCTGGTCAGCACACCGATGACGG
>JAJUFW010000460.1 GCA_029263555.1 Alphaproteobacteria bacterium | reverse complement strand
CGATCGCGACGTCCTCGGGCACTCTCAGGCCTTGGCGGAGAACCGCCTGCACCGCCCCGATCGCCATCTCGTCATTGGCAGCGAAGACGGCGCTCGGTGGAAGCGGCCGCGCCAGGAGCCGGGACATGGCGTCGATCCCCGAACGAAGGGTGAAATCGCCCGGCACGATCAGGGACGGATCCCGGTCATATCCCCGGGCAGCCAGCGCGTCCTCATAGCCCTGCAGCCGGTCACGGCTGATGATGCGGTCGGAAGGCCCCGTGATGTGGGCGATGCGGCGATGGCCCAGGGCGGCGAGATGCTCGACCGCGTCCCGCGCGGCGGCGCGGTGGTCGATCCGGACCGTCGGCAGGCCGAGCCCCGGCATATGTTCGCAGGCCAGAACGACCGGCGGCATCCGCGCGAGCGCGGGGGCGAGGCCCTCCCCCGCCCAGGGCAGCTTCCCGCTCAACAGGATCATGCCGTCCGCCCGCTTGGAGCGAAGCAGGTCGATATAGGCCCGCTCCCGTGCCGGATCGTTGTCGGTATTGCCCATGAGCACGCTGAACCCCAGCGCCAGGGCCTCTTCGTCCACCCCTCGGAAGATCTCCGGATAGAAGGGGTTCGTGATGTCCTGGACGACGACGATGATCGACCGCGTCTCGAGCTTGCGCAGGTTGCGGGCAAGGACGTTCGGGGTGTAGCCGGCTTCGGCGACGGCCTTCATGACCTGGGCCCGTGTCTCGTCGGTCACCAGCTCCGGCTTCATGAGCGCCCGGCTGACGGTGGCCGTGGAGACTCCGGCGAGGCGCGCCACGTCCTTCATGGTCGCGGGGCTCGCCGCAGGGCGCCGAAACGGTGGGTCCTTCGTGCCGGCCTGCGACATCTCACGCCCGCAGCCGGCGCTGTCGGCCGTAGAACAGCATCAGGACCAGAAGCGTCGCCCCGAAGATGATCTCGCGGCCATAGGCCTCGATGTTGAGCGTGGTCAGGATGCTGCGCAACAGAACCAGGACGACGGCGCCCGCCATGGTGCCGAGATATCCGCCGACACCGCCCGCAAGCGAGGTACCGCCGATGACCACCGCGATGATCGAGGGCAGGACGTACTGGTTCCCGATGCCGATGAAGACGCTGCTGGTATAGCCCAGCACGAAGAAGCCGGTCAGACCCGCGAACATGCCCGAGAGGCCGAACAGCAGGATCCGGACCCGGCGCACGGGAATGCCGGCAAGGGCTGCCGCCTCCTCGTTCGCGCCGACCGCATAGACCTTGAGGCCGAAGGGCGTCCGCCGAAGGAAGAAGACGAGCGCGGCACCGACCGCCGCCCATACGAAGAGCAGCCCGGGTATGCCGAGGACGAGCGGGGCGCTGATGAACTGCGTCAGCATGGGGGCGGCCTTGCCCGACGGAACCCCGCGGGTCAGAAGGACGAGCGCGCCCTGCAGCACCCCTGCCATGCCGAGCGTCATGACGAGCGGCGGAATGCGAAGCACGGTCGCGCCCAGCCCGTTCAGCAATCCGATCCCAAAGGTGACGGCCAGGGTGAGGACAAGCGCCGGAAGGATCATCGCGTTGTCCATCTGCATCACGTTGCCGGCGACGAGGGCGCCCAGCGAGACGAGCGCGCCGACCGACAGGTCGATGCCCTCCCGGCCGCCCAGGATCACGAGGTTCTGGCCGGCCGCCACCATGCCGAACAGCGCGGCGATGGTGAGCTGGCGCACGATCTGCTGGGGAGACGCGAAACCCGGCGAAACCGCTTCCCCGATCGCCAGCATGAGAACGATGACCGCGAGCGCGATGGTGAGCGGCCGGGTGGCGAGGGCAAGCATCGCCGCGGGCTGGAAGCGGGTTCCGGCGTTGGCTGAGGCGTTCGACATCGGCGTTCGTCCTCCCTCAGCGCCGCGACACGAAGACGCCGCCCGCAAGCGCGGCCAGGACGATCAGGCCCTGGACCAGGGTCTGGTACTCGAACGGCAGTCCGGCGAAGAAGATGACATTGTTGATGAGCCCGAGCGTCATCGCCCCGAGAATCGACCCGATCGCCCCGCCGACGCCGCCGCTGAGCGCGGTGCCGCCCAGGACGACGGCGCTGACCGACGACAGGGTCATGGCCCCGCCCATCAGCGGGTCGCCCGCCGCCGTCTCGCCCACGAGGCAGAGCGCGGCGAGCGAGGCGAACAGCCCGCTCAAGGCATAGCCGGTCATTCGGATGCCGACGACCGGCAGTCCGGTCTGGAACGCCCCCTGAATGTTGCCGCCGGTCGCAAGCAGGGCCCGGTAATAGCGCGTCCGGGACACGACCAGCACGAAGACGACGACCGCCAGCAGGATCCAGACGACCACCCGCAGTCCCAGGATCGATCCGGCATAACCCTGCCAATAGGCGGCTGGGGCCTGCTTGCCCGCCTCCGGTAGCACCCACAGCGCCAGGCCGGCGAAAATCGTGCCGGTGGCGAAGGTGGTTACGATGGGCTGGAAGCGAAGGACGGCGACGCAGAAGCCGTTGAAGAGGCCGGCGCAGACGCCGGTAAGACAACCGATGGCGATGCCGCTCAGGATCGCGCCGGGGCCGCCGCCCATGGCCTCGATGATCGTCACCACGACGACGTTCGCGACGGCGATGACGTATCCGACCGACAGGTCGATGTCGCCGGCAAGCACGACATAGGTCTGTCCGACCGCGAGCAGGATCAGCGGCAGGAAGGTGCTGACGTTCGACATCATCACGCCAGGCCGCAGGAACGAGGGCTGCAGCACCGCATTCACCGCGCACAGCAGAAGGAAGAAGGCGAGCGCCAGCAGCCAGGGGCGGCGCCTGAACTCCAGGCCCGCCCTGAACCCGGCCCGGCCGCCGGAGGTGAGCTTCGTATCTGTCGTCATGATCCGCTGATGCCGGCGGCGTAGGCCGCCTCGTAAAGCGCGAACTCGTTCGCGTCCGGGCCTGCCAGTTCGCGCACGATGCGGCCGCTGTTGAAGACGAGAATGCGGTCGGCGTTGCCCAGCAGTTCGGCGTCCTCGGACGAATAGAGGATGATCGACACGCCCTCGGCGCACAGCTCGTCCATGATGCCGTAGAGGTCGTGCTTGG
>JAJUFW010000717.1 GCA_029263555.1 Alphaproteobacteria bacterium | reverse complement strand
GCGGGGTCGTGTTCGCCCATGAGGGCGGCCGGCGCGTCCTGGACGGGCTGGACCTCCGGGTCGGGGCCGGGGAACGGGTCGCGATCCTGGGGCCGAGCGGCAGCGGCAAGACGACGATCCTGAGGCTGCTTCTGCGTTTCGACGACGTCACCGGGGGGAGCGTCCGCTTCGCCGGCTGCGATGTGCGCGATGCCGCGCTTTCGGACCTGCACGCGCATGTCGCGGTGCTGACGCAGGATTCGCCGGTTTTCCTCGGCACCGTCCGGGACAACCTGCTGATCGGCGATCCTGGCGCAGACGATGCTTCCCTCTACCGCGCCCTGGCGGCGGCGCGCCTGGACACCTTCGTCCGCGAGCTGCCGGAGGGACTGGACAGCTGGGTCGGCGAAGGCGGGCGGACACTGTCCGCCGGCCAGGCGCGCCGCCTGTGCCTTGCACGGACCCTGCTCTCTCCCGCCCCGGCCCTTCTGTTCGACGAGCCGACGTCCGGGCTGGACCCCGAAACCGAACGGGCCTTCCTGTCCGATCTGGGGACTGCGACGCGCGGGCGAACGGTGATCCTGGTCACCCACGCAACCCTGCCCGCATGCACGGTCGACCGGGTCTACCGCCTGGAGAACGGCAAGCTTATTGAAATGCCGCCCGGCTGGAGATCGCCGGGCCGGGAGCCTTCCTGAAGCTCAGAACGGCAGCTTCAGGCCGGGGGGCAGCTTCAGCCCGCCCATCAGCTTCTGGGTCTCTTCCTGGATGGTCGTCTCGACCTTGGCCTTGGCGTCGGCAAAGGCGGCAACGATCAGATCCTCCAGGACCTCGACCTCCTCGGGATCGACGAGCGAGCGGTCGATCTTCAGCGCCTTCATCTCGCCCTTGCCGTTCAGGGTGACCTTGACGAGGCCAGCGCCCGACTGGCCCTGAACCTCAATCTCGCCGAGACGCTCCTGCATCTCGTTCATCTTGGCCTGCATCTCCTGGGCCTGCTTCATCATCTGGCTGAGGTTCTTCATCGGTCGCTGTTCTCCAAGAAATCGTCGTAGACGTCGTCATCCGGCATGTAGTCCACAAGGTGCTGCATGTCGGATTCGTCGGTGTCGGCCGGCATTTCCGGAACGCCGAAGGGCGCGCCGGTCTCTTCGACCTGGCTCAGGTCATGCACCGCCTCGACCACGGCGCCCGGAAAGGCTTCCAGGACGGCCCGGACGGTCGGGTGGTCGGCTGCCTCCAGCTTGGCCTGCCGGACCGCCTGCCGGTCCTGCTCGCTCAAGGTGGGCTCGCCCTCTTCCCGGCTGAGCGTCACCATCCAGCGCTCGCCCGTCCGCTGCTGCAGGATGCTCATGACCTGGCTGGCGAGGTTCTGGGGCGCGCCGTCCTGCGGGCGGATCTCGATCCGGCCCGGCTCGTAACGGACCAGATGGACGCTGGAATAGAGATGGCCGTAGATCAGGGGCTCGTCCTCGAACAGGGCGACGAGTTCCCGGTAGCTTTGCGGCAGGCTGCCGTTGCCGGCCGGACGCGGATCCGGCGCGGCCTCGGGAACCGTTTCCGCCACCGGCTCGGAGCGGGGCGTGCTGGCGACGACGGCGAGGCCGCCGG
>JAJUFW010000399.1 GCA_029263555.1 Alphaproteobacteria bacterium | reverse complement strand
TCGACCTCGCCGGACTCGATCATGTAGGCGAGCGACGACCGGCAGGTGCCATTGTCGGGGTCTTCGCCGATCCAGCACGGACACAGCGTGTTGCAGTCGCAGACTTCCAGCAATTCGCCCTTGAGGTAGTATCCCATGATCCCCTCCCGGTGTTGTCGCTGTAATCGGGATCGTCGTCCGCCCATGGCGTCGCGCTGCGGCCATCCCTGCCCGGACGGCGGGGCGTTGCGGAACCGGGAAGAGGACCGTCGCCCGCGGTCGGCGACAGAACGGCCGGCACCGGTCGCGCCATTTTGGCGGGTCGTCCCATGGCGCTTCCGCTCCCCGATCGGCGGGTGCCTCCACCAGGGCCACGCCGCGGATCCTGACCGGTTGGGCCAGGCGTCGTGATTTCCGTCGTGCGCTCCGGTCCGCCCGGGATCATCATAGCCGATGACGGGGCTGCCCGCCACCGCCGGAACCCTGGCGCGGCGCGCGTCCGGCACCGACTCCGAAGACTTGCGCATACGGCAATGCTTCCCCTAGAACAGCCGCGTCCGAAGCCCCTATTTTGCCTGGACTGCCAATGACATCGCTCGCCGCCACCCTGACCGGCATCGTTTCCTCGGCTTTCGCCGAGGCGGGGTTGCCCCCCGAGTTCGGAACGGTGACCGTTTCGAACCGGCCCGATCTCGGCCAGTTCCAGTGCAATGGCGCGCTTGGCGCCGCCAAGTCCGCGCGGGCGAACCCGCGGGAGCTGGGCGAACGGGTGGCGGCGCTTCTCCGTTCGAACCCGATTTTTGCGGATGTGTCGCTAGCGGGGCCCGGGTTCCTCAATCTTACCGTGACGGACACGTGGCTTGCCGAACGGACGCAGCAACTGGCCGACGACCCGCGGCTGGGGGTGCCGGTCAAGGCGGATCCGGCGACCGTCATCCTGGATTTCGGCGGCCCCAATATCGCCAAGCCGATGCATGTCGGCCACCTGCGCGCCTCGATCATCGGCGACAGCCTGCAGCGCCTTTTCCGCTTCGTCGGCGACCGGACGATCAGCGACGTGCATATGGGCGACTGGGGCCTGCCCATGGGCATGCTGATCAGCGAAATCGCGCTCCGCCGCCCGGACCTTCCCTATTTCGCGCCGGACGCGACGGGACCGTTCCCGGAGGAAAGCCCGGTCAGCATGGAGGATCTGGAGGACCTCTACCCGGCCGCGGCCGCCGCCTGCAAGGCCGATCCGGCCCGTCTGGAGGCGGCACGCCGCGCCACGGCCGAACTGCAGGCCGGACGGCCGGGCTACCGGGCCCTGTGGCAGCATTTTATCGATGTCTCGGTCGCCGGGATGCGGCGCGACTTCGGCGATCTCGGCATCCATTTCGACCTGTGGAAGGGCGAAGCCGACGTCCATGACCTGATCGGCCCGATGATCGACGATCTGCGCGAGAAGGCGCTGGCCGAAGAGAGCGAGGGCGCGCTTGTCGTGCGCGTCGCCCGGCCCGACGACAAGGTGGAAGTGCCGCCGCTCATCCTCCTGAAGTCCGATGGCGCCGTCATGTACGGGACGACGGACCTGGCCACGATCGTCGACCGGGTGAGGGAATACGACCCCGATCTCATGCTCTATGTGGTCGACCAGCGTCAGCACCTGCATTTCGAGCAGGTGTTCCGTGCCGCCGCCCTGGCCGGGCTGGACGGCAAGGCCAAGTCGGAACATATCGGCTTCGGCACCATGAACGGCCCCGACGGCAAGCCTTTCAAGACCCGGGCCGGCGGCGTCATGAAGCTGCAGGATCTTCTGGCGATGGCCACAGAACAGGCGCTTTCGCGCCTGAACGAGGAAGGGCTGGCGGCGGACTATCCAGAGGAGGAACGGCAGGCGATCGCCCGGATGGTCGGGATCGGCGCGGTCAAGTTCGCGGATCTCTCGAACCACCGGCTGTCCAACTACGTCTTCGATCTGGAGCGCTTCACAAGGTTCGAAGGCCGCACCGGCCCCTACCTCCAGTACGCCGCGGTCCGCATCAAGTCGCTTCTGCGGAAGGCGGCGGAGCAGGGCGCGGAGGCGGGAGCCATCCTTCCGCCGACCGAGATCGAGCGCGATCTCATGCTGAACCTGGGGCAGCTTCCGGACGCGATTTCGGCCGCCTATCAGAAGCGGACGCCCAACGACCTGTGCGAGTTCGCGTTCTGGCTATCCCAGACCTTCAGCCGGTTCTACGGCGCCTGCCACATCCTGAGCGAGCCGGATCTGGCCTTGCGGGGCTCGCGCCTCGCGCTTGCGGCGGCCACGCTCGCCCAGCTCGAGCTGGTGCTCTCTCTCCTCGGGATCGAGGTGCCGGACAGGATGTAGGCGGGCAGCAGCCCGTTCGTCCGATCGCCTGCCGGAGAGGACCCTTTACCGGAGGCGGCCGTATGGCCGCGCTCCGCGCCCTTTTCCCTAGGTTCGGCGTCGCGATGATTTATACTCGCCGCAAAGGCAGCTCGGATGTCAGCGCTTCGGCACCGACAAAGTTGCCGAGAGCGACCGGGCGGGAGGGACGTGACGGCTTCGCCAAGCACAGGCGGCGGCAACGGCCGCTGGCGGAAACGGGTGGCCAGCGCGGATGCGATTCGCCCGTTACGGGTATTGCAGATCGCCTCGATCATCGTTCCGATCCTGATCTTTGCGCTCATCGGCCTGGAAACCCGGCGCCAGTTCTTCGCCGATGCCGAGCACAGCGTCCGTGCGAGCGCGGTGATCCTGAGCGAACATGCATTGAAGGTTCTGGAGACGCAGCAACTGGTCCTGTTGGAGGTCCAGGCCCTCATTGCCGGGCGAAGCTGGTCGGAGATCGACCATTCCCGGGACCTTCATCTCGTTCTGCGGAGCCGGATCCGGGATCTGCCCCAGATCAGCGCGATCGGGATCGTCGACCGCGACGGCAATGTTGTCGTCAGCAGTGACGCCTATCCCCCGTCCGACGTAAACTTGGCCGACCGGGATTTCTTCCGGCTCCTGGCGGAGCAGGATCGCGGCCCGATTCTGACCGGGCCTTTCGAAAGCGACAGGCCGGGTGCGGCCGCCTACATTCTCGCCAGCCGCATCGCCATGCCCCAGGGACTGTTCGACGGGGCCATCGTCCTCCAGGCATCCCCGGACTATCTCGCGGACTATTTCACGAGCTTCATTTCCGAGCCGGGCCAGGTGGCGTTGCTGGCTATGACGGAGGGAGACGTTCTCGCGCGGATTCCGCCACCGGCCTCGGGCATCCTAGCGGTGCTGAAGTCCAACGTTGCCAACGTGATCGGTCGGCGGATGGAGGGGGAGGGCGTCTATATCTCGACATCGCCGGTTGACGGCATCGAAAGGGTCAGCGCCGCCGAGGCGGTCGGTGGCGGGTATCCCCTCTATGTGATCTTCGGGCAGAGCACGCAGAGCATCCGGGAACGATGGTACGACGTGCTGGGCGCCTATGGCGCGATCATGCTGATCGCCTCCATGTCGCTGTTCCTCACGACCCTGTCGGCGCTGCGGCGGACGCAGGACGTTCTTTCCCTTCAGGATCTGCTGCAGCGCTCCAATGAGGCGCTGGAGCGCGGGGTGCAGGAGCGGACGGCCGATCTGAAGGCCGCGAACGACGCGCTTCAGGGCGTGAAC
>JAJUFW010000475.1 GCA_029263555.1 Alphaproteobacteria bacterium | reverse complement strand
CAGCCGCTCGTCATCGGCGTCGCGGCCTCGGCCGCGCTGGGGATCGGGGCCGGGGTGCTGATGGGGCTGCGGCGAAGCGCCGAATGGCTCGGCGCGCCGGTCTTCATCGTCCTGCAGGCGGCGCCGGTTGCCGCCCTCATCCCGCTCGTCACCTTCGTCTACGGGATCGGTCTTCTGTCGAAGGTGCTGGCGGTCTGTCTTCTGGCGCTGCCGGTGATCGTGCTCAACAGCTACAAGGCGGTGCGCAACGTCAACCCGTCGCTGGTGGCGATGTGCCGGTCCTTCCTCGGGACGCCGTGGCAGCAGGTGCTCAAGATCGTGATCCCGGATGCAAGCCCCGTGATCTTCGCCGGCCTCCGGCTCGGCATCTCTGCCGGTTTCGTCGGGATCATCCTGGCGGAGCTGCTGATCACGCCGACGGGGATCGGGGATCTCATCACTTATCACCGGGCCGTTGCCAACTATCCAGAAATGTACGCTGCAATCGCGTCGATCATCGTCTTTTCCGCCGTGACGCTCACCGGCCTGCAGTGGGTGGAGACGACGCTGTTCCGGCCCGAAAGAAGGGGAGGCTGAGGAATGGGTGCAGTTGAACGGGCATCGGTCGTGGACGGGTCTTGGACCCCTCAGAGCGCCGAGCCGGCAGGCAACGCGGTCGAGGTCCGCGGCGTCACGAAAACCTATGGCGGCGGCATCCACGCCCTCAGCGACATCGATCTCGCCTTCCCTCGGGGGGCGTTCACCACGCTGCTCGGACCCAGCGGCTGCGGCAAGACCACGCTGCTCAAGATCATCGCCGGCCTGCTGGACGCCAGTTCGGGCGAGGTCCTGGTGAACGGAAACAAGGTGTCCGGCCCCGGCCCGGAACGGGCGTTCGTCTTCCAGGACTTTGCCCTGATGCCCTGGGCGACGGTGCTGCGCAACGTGGCCTTCGGGCTCGAGCTCAAGGGCGTCCCGCGGGAAGAGCGGCGGGAGGTGGCGCGGCGCCAGATCGCGCGGGTCGGCCTGTCGGGTTTCGAGGACCGGTATCCTCACGAACTTTCGGGCGGCATGCGCCAGCGCGTCGGCCTGGCCCGGGCGCTGGCCGTCGATGCCGACGTCCTGCTCCTGGACGAGCCGTTCTCCGCAGTGGACGAGCAGACCCGGCGCAAGTTCCAGGAAGACCTGCTGGAGCTGCGGCGGGTCGAGAAGAAGACCTTCATCTTCGTCACCCACAGCATCGAGGAGGCCGTCTACGTCTCGGACCGGATCGTGCTTCTGTCGCCCCGGCCGGGCCGGGTGTCGCGGATCATCGAGCCCAGGATCGACCGCTCGGGCAGCCCGGACGAGATCCGCCGTGACCGGCATTACCTCGACACCGTCGAGGAGATCTGGCACGGGCTTCGGGACTATCTGGACTAGGAGGCACCCCCGTGACCATTTTCGGATACAGGGTCCCGATGATGGCGTCGCTCCTGTTCTGGTGCGTCGCCTGGGAAATCGTCGGCCGGGCCGATCTCATCCTGATGTTCCCGCCCTTCACCAGCGTGCTCGCCGCCATGGGTGAACTGGTCCAGGCGGGGAACTTCTGGACGGCGACGCTGTCCACGCTGAAATGCTTCGCCCTGGGCGTGGGCCTCGCGATCCTGGTCGGCGTGCCGCTCGGCCTCCTGATGGGACGGGTGCAGGCGGCGGACCGGCTGCTCGGCATGTGGGTCAACCTGTTCGTGAGCGCGCCGCTCTCGGCGCTGGTGCCGGTCCTGATGATCCTGTGCGGGATGGGCGAGAGGACCATCATCGTCACGGTCTTCCTGTTCGCGGTCTGGATCATCGCGCTCGATGCCAGGGCAGGGGTGAGGGAGATTCCCCCGTCTCTGGTCGAGATGGGGCGGAGCTACGGCGCCCGCGGCCTCCAGCTTTATCTCAAGATCATCGTCTGGGCGGCGCTGCCGGAAATTCTGGCCGGCATCCGGGTCGGCTTCATCCGGGGCGTCAAGGGCGTGGTCATCGGACAGCTTCTCGTCTCCATCATCGGCTATGGCGAGCTGTTCGAGCTGTATTCCCGGAACTTCCTGATGGAAGAATTCTGGGCTCTTACGCTTTTTCTTTTCGCCTTCGCTATCCTGGTTTCCGAGCTGATCGGCGTCGTGGAGAAGCGGGTCGAGTACTACGCAGGAGTAAGACAGTGACAATCATGTCGAGAGCAGCCGAATACGTGTTCCAGCCCGCACCGATCCCGACGCTGCCAGTCCGCGGCTCGGGGCGCCTGTTCCCGGTTCACCGCATCTATTGCGTCGGCCGGAACTACGCCGAACATGCGATCGAGATGGGCCACGACCCCAACCGGGAGCCGCCCTTCTTCTTCCAGAAGAATCCGGACACGCTGGTACCGGACGGCGGCGAATTCCCCTATCCGGACCGGACATCCGACGTGCATCACGAGCTGGAGATGGTCGTCGCGCTCGGCAAGGGGGGCAAGGACATCCCGGAAGACCGGGCGTTGGACCATGTCTTCGGCTACGCCGTGGGGCTCGACATGACGCGGCGCGACCTTCAGGCGGAGATGAAGAAGCTGGGGCGCCCCTGGGAGATCGGCAAGGCGTTCGAGCATTCGGCGCCCTGTTCGGAGATCGTGCCGGCCAGCGAAATCGGCCATCCGACCAGCGGCGAGGTCCGGCTGGAGGTCAATGGGGAGGTCCGCCAGAAGGGCGATCTCAACCAGCTGATCTGGACCGTTCCGGAGATGATCTCCTACCTCTCCGGGCTGTTCACCCTGCAGCCCGGAGACCTCATCTTTTCCGGCACGCCGGCGGGCGTGGCCGCGGTCAAGCGCGGCGACCTGATGCATGGCCGCGTCGAGGGAGTCGGCGAGCTGCGCGTCCGAGTCGTCTGACCGGCATCTGCGGGACATCATGAGCGGGGTGGCGCGGCCGGCCCCCTTCGTTTCTCGCGGCGGAGAGAGGCCCGGGACGGCAAGGACCGT
>JAJUFW010000106.1 GCA_029263555.1 Alphaproteobacteria bacterium | reverse complement strand
GGCCACGGCCACGACCGGCGGCAAGGTGATCGCCGTCGTCCAGCCGCACCGCTATTCGCGGCTGCAGAGCCTGTTCGAGGATTTCTGCACCTGCTTCAACGATGCCGATGCCGTCGTGGTGGCGGAGGTCTATCCGGCGGGCGAGCAGCCGATCGAGGGCGTCAACCGCGACGCGATGGTCGAAGGGTTGCGGACCCGCGGACATCGGCTGGTCGTCCCCCTTCCCAGCCCCGACGACCTGCCCGAGCTGGTAAAGGAGCTGGCCCGCCCGGGCGACCTGGTCGTCTGCCTCGGCGCCGGCAACATCACCAACTGGGCGAATGCCCTGCCCGGTCAATTGGCGGCGCTCTATGATCTGCCGGCCGACAAGGGGGACCGGAAATGACGCCCCGCTTCCCGAGTGCAGCCGCAGAGGATGCCCATGGCTAGGGTCGCAGTCCTTTACGGAGGCTGGTCGGCGGAACGCCCGGTCAGCCAGATGTCCGGCAAGGCCGTCGAGACGGCGCTGCGGAGTCGCGGCCACGATGCCTATCTGGTCGACGTCACCCGGGATCTCCCGGCGCTGATCCGCGCGCTCGACCCGCGTCCGGACGTCGTGTTCAACGCCCTCCACGGCCAAGGCGGCGAGGACGGCACGATCCAGGGCGTGCTGGACATGCTGGGCCTGCCCTACACCCATTCGGGCGTTCTGGCCTCGGCCATCGCCATGTCGAAGCCGGTGACGAAGCGCCTGCTCGAGGGCCTGGGCGTGCGCACCCCCCGCGGCATCGTCGTCCCGCGGGACGAGGTCGCGACCCGGCACGTCCTGCCGCCGCCCTATGTCGTCAAGCCCGCGGCCGAGGGCTCCAGCTTCGGCGTCCGCATCGTCCGCGAGAACGACAATGTCCCGCCGATCGAGGCCGGTGACTGGACCTTCGGCGAGGAGGTGCTGGTCGAGGAGTACATCGGCGGACGCGACCTGACCGTCGGCGTCATGGGCGACCGGGCCCTGACCGTGACAGAGATCCGCCATGACCACGGCTTCTTCGATTACGACGCCAAGTACATTTCCGGCCACGCCCGGCACATCCTGCCGGCGGCGGTGCCGCAGGAGGTGTTCGACGAAGCGATGCGCATCGCCCTGCTGGCGCACCGGACCGTCGGCTGCCGCGGCGTCAGCCGCAGCGACTTCGTCTATGACGACCGGCAGCCGGGGACCGAGGGCCTCTATTTCCTGGAAATCAACAACCAGCCGGGATTCACGCCGATGAGCCTGGTGCCCGAGCAGGCCGAGCATATGGGCATCGGTTTCGCCGAGCTGTGCGAATGGCTTGTGGAGAACGCGTCGTGCTCCGCCTGACCGGTTCCAAACCCAGTTCCCGCGGCCGGCGCAAGGCAGCGCCGACGCGGCGCCGTCCGGCGTCGCCCATGCGCCAACAGCTGGTCCGATACGGCCTGCCGGCGGCCGTGCTGGCGGCGGTCGTCGTCTCCGGCACCTGGGCCGTCGGCAGCGGCTGGGCCGGGCGGACGGCGACCGTGGTCGGCGACCGCTTCCTGAAGTTCACGGCCGAGGCGGGCCTCAGCGTCCAGGACGTGATGGTGGTCGGCCGCGCCAAGACCGAACCGGCCGACATCCTGGCCGCCGTCGGGCTCGGTCGCGGCGACCCGATCCTGCGCTTCGATCCGGACAGGACCCGGGATGCCATTCTCTCCCTGCCCTGGGTCAAGGCGGCGACGGTCGAGCGGCGCCTGCCGGACACGATCTTCATCAGGCTCGAGGAACGGCGGCCCATGGCGCTCTGGCAGCATGAGCAGAAGCTGCGGGTCATCGATCAGGACGGCCACGTGCTGACCGAGGAGGGCTTGGCGGCCTATGCCCATCTGCCGATGGTCGTCGGTCCCGACGCGCCGCAGCATGCGCAGGACTTCCTGGCGATGATCGCCTCGCGCCCGGCGATCGCCGAACAGGTCGAGGCGGCGGTGCGGGTGGGCGGCCGCCGCTGGGACCTGCACATGAAGAACGGCGTGGACATCCGCCTGCCGGAAGAGGGCGTTGCCGAGGCCCTGGACCAGCTTGCGGAGATGACGGCGGCCTCGGCCCTGCTCGAGCGCGACATCATCGCGATCGACCTTCGGCTGAGCGACAGGCTGGTCATTCAGACCTCCCCTTTCGCAGCCGAACGGCGCCGGCTTCCCGAAGAGAACACGTGAGATCAACCGCAAACGGCAGAGCACGGAGACAGCATAGGACGGCCATGGGCTTCAACGGCGTGAGAAAGATGAAGGCGAGACCACGGGGCGACCTGATCGCGACCCTGGACGTGGGCACGACCAAGGTCGTGTGCTTCATCGCGCGCATTCAGGAGAATGGCGAGCCCAAGGTCATCGGCATCGGCCATCAGATCAGCCGCGGCGTGCGTGCCGGACCCATCATCGACATTGACGCGGCGGAAAAGGCGATCGGTCATGCCGTGAGCTCTGCCGAGCAGATGGCGGACGAGCAGATCCGAGACATCTTGGTGAACCTGTCCGGGGGGCATCCGGCGTCGCAGACGATCGGGATCGAGATGTCGATTGCCGGCCACGACGTCGGCGAGATCGACCTGAAGCGCGCGCTGAAGGCCCACCACCACGCCGCGATCCCGGCCGACCGGGAGGTGATCCATGCTATTCCCGTCGGCTATTCGATCGACGGCAGCCGCGGCATTCGCGATCCGCGCGGGATGTTCGGCGAACGCCTGGGGGTGGAGATCCACCTGGTCACCGCGAACTCGGGCGCGGTTCGCAATCTCGCGACCTGCATCAGCCGGTGCCACCTCGAAACCGACGGCTTCGTCATCAACCCCTATGCGGCCGGCCTCGCCTGCCTGGTCGAGGACGAGATGGAGCTGGGCTGCACCGTCATCGACATGGGCGGCGGCACGACCTCCATCGGCGTCTTCTTCGAGGGCCGGATGGTCTTCGCCGACTGCATCCCCGTCGGCGGCCTGCACGTGACCAACGACATCGCCCGTGGGCTGACCACGCCGGTCGTTCATGCCGAGCGCATGAAGACGCTTTACGGATCGGCGATACCGAACGTTTCCGACGAGCGCGAACTGATCGACGTGCCCCAGGTCGGCGAGGAGGAGCCCTCGCAGGCGAACCACGTCCCGCGCTCGCTCCTGACCGGCATCATCCAGCCGCGCATGGAGGAGATGTTCGAACTCGTCCGCTCGCGCCTCGAGGCCAGCGGCTTCGACAAGGTGGCCGGCCGCCGGGTCGTGCTCACCGGCGGCGGAAGCCAGCTTCAGGGCGTGCGCGAGCTGGCGCAACTCATTCTCGACAAGCAGGTCCGCATGGGCCGGCCGCTGGCCGTCCAAGGGCTGGCGGAAGCCACCTGCGGACCGGCTTTTTCCACCGCCGCGGGGCTTCTCGCCTATGCGGTCCGCCATCAGGGCGATCTCGTCCTCGGCGGCACCAGCGCAAGCGACGAACCGTCGGGCGGGCTTCTGGGCCGATTGGGAGGGTGGTTCCGTGACAATCTCTGACCCGCCCTTGCGGCGGACGACCATTCCAGAGTTTCACCGCCGACACTCGGCGGACCCGGCGCCGGGGTCTTACGGCGAGTGCGTGGTGAATAGATTTCAAGAGTTCATGCGAGAGGGAGACGGCAGATGATTAACCTTGGGATTCCCCAGAACACGATCCAGCTCCACCCGCGGATCACGGTCGTGGGCGTCGGCGGCGCGGGCGGCAACGCCGTCAACAACATGATCAAGTCGAACCTGGAAGGGGTCGAGTTCCTGGTCGCCAACACCGACGCCCAGGCGATCGCGGGCAGCCTTGCCGAGCGTCGCGTGCAGCTGGGCAACGGCATCACCCAGGGTCTCGGGGCCGGCTCCCGGCCGGACATCGGCCGCGCGGCCGCGGAGGAGGCGCTCGAGGAGATCGCCTCCTATCTTGAAGGCAGCCACATGGTGTTCATCACCGCCGGCATGGGCGGCGGCACCGGCACCGGCGCAGCCCCTGTCATCGCACGCATTGCCCGCGAGCAGGGGATCCTGACCGTCGGCGTCGTGACCAAGCCGTTCCACTTCGAAGGCGCGCACCGCATGCGCATCGCCGAAGCGGGCCTGCAGGAGCTGCAGCAATACGTCGACACGCTGATCGTGATCCCGAACCAGAACCTGTTCCGGATCGCGAACGAGAAGACGACCTTCGCCGACGCCTTCAAGATGGCCGACGACGTGCTGCATTCGGGCGTGCGCGGCGTTACCGACCTGATGGTCATGCCGGGCCTCATCAACCTCGACTTCGCCGACATCCGGACCGTCATGGGTGAGATGGGCAAGGCGATGATGGGCACCGGCGAGGCCGAGGGCGACCGCCGTTCGATCAACGCCGCCGAGGCGGCGATCTCGAACCCGCTGCTCGACGACGTGTCGATGAAGGGTGCCCGCGGCGTGCTGATCAACATCACGGGCGGTCTGGACATGACCCTCTACGAGGTCGACGAGGCCGCGAACCGGATCCGCGACGAGGTCTACCACGACGACAACATAATCTTCGGGTCGACCTTCGACCAGAACATGGAAGGGCGCATCCGGGTGTCCGTGGTCGCGACCGGCATCGACCTGGAGGCGGCGACCGGCACCCGGCCGACCGTCTCCAACCTCAGCCTGGTCAGCGACCGGACGGCCAAGGCCGAGAGCGCGAAGGTGAGCCCCTTCACGCCGGCCGGCCGCCCGGGCGGCGCGCGGCCGTCGTTCGGCGGACCGCGTCCGGCCGCGGCCTCGGTCACCACGGCCGCGACCGCGCTGCGTCAGCAGGTCGTCCGCGACCTGGAGCCCGAGCTGCCGCCCGAGACGGCCGAGGCCGAGATGGCGGAGGACTACGCGGAGATCGAGCAGCAGGCCGCCACGCCGGTCGAGCCCGTCCGCAGCCCGGCCGAACCGCCGCGGGGTGAGCATCGCGACGGCCGGTTCATCGCTCCGCAGCCGGTCCAGGCCCCGCTGCGGTCGGCCGGCCAGGCGTTCTCCGGAGCCGGCTACCGGGCAGAGCAGAGCCATGGCGGAAGCCGGATGCGCCAGGCCGCGAGCAGCATGCTGAAGAAGGTCACGGGCCTGATCCGCGACGAAGAGCGGGACGAGGAGCCGGAAGCCCAGCACCGGTCCCATGCCCAGCATCGGCAGCCCATGGCTCACCAGCCGGCCCAGCGCAGCGAGCCGAGGATGAGCACGGGCCAGCCGGCGCCGCAGACCTCCTTCGGTGCGCCTGCCCAGCCGCAGCAGCCGGCGCAGTCCCGGCTTTCCGGCCTGGAGAGCCATCGTCCGCCGCTGCCGAGCGCTGAGGACGAGCAGCTCGAGATCCCGGCATTCCTGCGGCGCCAGGCCAACTGACCCGCGCGGACACCACGAAGACGCCCCTTCCCTGGAAGGGGCGTTTTTCGTTGGAGACGGCCGCCGGAACGCGACGGCATTTCCCGGTAACAATCCGTAATAAAGAGTGATTTGTACGCCCAGGGAGAAGCCGTTACCTACTTCCATGACGATTTTTTTGCGGGGTCGGGGAACATTGCTGCGCCCCTAGCGGAAGCCGCGGCGATCGATCCCCGCCCAGTCAGTGGCATTACATGGAAGCGAGAACGAAATTGGAAAATCCCGGCACTGCCTCTTCCGAAAGGTCGGCCCAGCGGACGCTGAAGTCAGCCATTCACTGCAGCGGTATCGGGCTTCATTCCGGCCGCAAGGTGCAGATGACGCTGAAGCCGGCGGACGTGAACACGGGCATTACCTTCATCCGCACCGACGTCGCGGCCGGCAGCCGTGCCATCCCTGCCCTTTGGGACCGGGTTACCGACACCCGGCTGTGCACCCTCATCAGTAATGACCAGGGCGTCAGCGTGGGCACGGTGGAACACCTGATGGCGGCGCTCCGCGGCTGCGGCATCGACAATTGCGTGGTCGAACTGAACGGGCCGGAGGTTCCGGTCATGGACGGGTCCTCCGCGCCCTTCGTCTTTCTGATCGAATGCGCCGGGATCCGTTCCCAGGCCGCAAGCCGCAGCGTCATTCGCGTGCTGAAGCCGGTCGAGGTCCGGGACGGCGACAAGCTGGCGAGCTTCGTCCCCTCCAACGATTTCACCTTCAGCATGGAGATCGAGTTCCCGACCCGCGTCGTGTCCCGCCAGCGGGGATATTTCCGGCTGGCCGACGGCACCTTCAAGACCGAGCTGGCGCGGGCCCGGACCTTCGGCTTCCTGAAGGACGTGGAGCAGCTCCGCCGGACCGGCCTCGCGCTTGGCGGGTCGCTTGAGAACGCGATCGTGATCAACGGCGACCGGATCATGAACCCCGAGGGGCTGCGCTTCACGGACGAGTTCGTGCGGCACAAGATCCTGGATTCGGTCGGCGACCTCTATCTCGCGGGCGCTCCGGTGCTTGGGCATTTCCACGGCGTGAAATCCGGGCATGCCCTGAACAACCGCCTGCTGCGGGCCCTGCTCGCGGACGAAGGGGCGTGGTGCTACGACACCATGGATGCGGTCGATCCGGACGCCGACGCTTGGCAGGCCCAGGGACTGGCACGGACCGCCTGAGGACGGCGTTTCCGTGGAATGATCGTGGCGCGGACAGGCCGATGTCGCTTTTGCGGGCCGGCATGGTATAAGTCGCAACCGACAAGTACCGGACCGATCAGACACCGGATGACCGTGCTGACAAAATCCTCGCTGTTCCGCCGCCCGTTCCCGACGCTGATTGCGCCCCTGGCGCTGCTGACGCTTGCTGCCTGCGGCAGCACAGACAGGGACGAGGTCGCCTATGTCGAGCGGCCGCCGGAGGACATCTACTCCGAAGCGCTGCAGACCCTGGAAGAAGGCCGGGACCGGCGTGCCGCCAACCTGTTCGAAGAGGTCGAGCGGCAGCACCCCTACTCCCAGTGGGCGACCCGGGCGCAGCTCATGGCGGCCTATTCGCTCTACCGGGCGATGGAATACGACGACGCGGTCATCGCGCTCGACCGGTTCATCCAGCTTCACCCCGGGAACGAAGGCATCGCCTACGCCTACTATCTGAAGGCGCTCTGCTATTACGAGCGGATCTCCGACGTCGAGCGCGACCAGGAGATGACCGAACTGGCGATGGCTTCGCTGGACGACGTCATCCGCCGCTTCCCGGGCACGGACTACGCGCGCGATGCCGCGCTGAAGCTGGACCTGACCCGCGACCAGCTGGCCGGCAAGGAGATGGCGATCGGCCGCTGGTACCTGGAACAGGGCCACTATCATGCGGCGATCAACCGCTTCAAGACCGTGGTGGACAACTACCAGACGACCACCCACGTGCCGGAGGCGCTGCATCGCCTGACCGAAGCCTATCTGGCGCTCGGTCTGCCGGAGGAGGCCCAGAGGACCGCCGCGGTCCTGGGCTACAACTATCCGGGCAGCGAGTGGTACCTGGACAGCTACGCGCTCCTGGTCGACGAAGGCGTCCGCCCGGCGGAAGAACGCTCGATCGTCGGCCGGGTCATCGACGCCCTGTTCTAAGCCCGTGAGATGCTGGTCGGGCTCTCGATCCGCAACGTCGTTCTCATCGAGCAGCTGACTCTCTCGCTTCGCGGCGGGCTTTCCGCACTGACCGGCGAAACGGGAGCAGGCAAGTCGATCCTGCTCGATGCCCTCGGCCTTGCGCTTGGCGGGCGCAGCGATGCCGGCCTCGTCCGTCCGGGTGCCGACTCGGCGGTGGTGACGGCCGAATTCGATCTTCCGCCCGATCACCCCGCCTTCGCCTTGCTGGCCGAGCAGGAGCTGGAGGCGGAGAACCCGCTCATCCTCCGCCGCACGGTCAACGCCGACGGGCGTAGCCGGGCCTTCGCCAACGACCAGGCGATCAGCGTCGGCCTGCTTCGGCAGCTTGGCGAAACCCTGGTCGAGGTCCACGGTCAGTTCGACACTCACGGGCTCCTCAATCCGCAGACCCATCGCACCGTCCTCGACGCCTTTGCCCAGGCGGCCTCCCTCGCCCAGCGCACCGACGAGGCATGGCAGCGCTGGCGCCAGGCCGAGAAGGCGCGCGAGGATGCCGCCGCGGACCTGGCCCGCACCCGCGCCGAGGAGGACTGGCTTCGCCACGCCCTGGCCGAGCTGGACCAGC
>JAJUFW010000059.1 GCA_029263555.1 Alphaproteobacteria bacterium | reverse complement strand
GCTTCCAGAAGGCGCGCGCTCCGGTGGATAGCGAAATCCGAACGACGGTCGGGCAGCTTGAAAAGGAGATCAAGGCGAAGCGGAACATCGCGAAAGCCCAGCATGAAGCCGCGCGCATCTTTCGCGATCAACGCGATCAGGTGGACAGCCGCTCCGCGGCTCTCCTCAAGGAGTGCGAAAGGCGCCTGAAGGAGTATGTGGCGGACTATCAGTACATGCTCACCGCAGCGATGATCGCAAACGGCAACGAAACCCGCCTGAACAGGGGCGGAGCGCTGATCCTTCCACAGGACTATCAGGCACTCGAAATCAACGTGCCCATAGAAGACGTCCGAGCTGCGATCGGATGAAATCGGCGGGAAGACCAACCATGACCAAAGGCAGATTCGGAATACTCGCCGCGGCACTCGTTTTCGTGGCGACGCAAGCGCATGCCTTCTTTGGCAATGACGAATACGACATTTCAGGGTTCTGCGAGGTTTCGGCAGACCGCGAGACCATTATCTATATCGACGACGCCATGATGGTTGAGGGCTCAACCGCTTGGGCCGAGCGGATAGACGCCAAGCTGCTCTCCAGCTTGATGCCCAGCGAACGGGTCACTCTGCTTCGGCTCTCTCCCGAACAGGGGCGGGTATCTGAGATCTGGGCCGGATGTTGGCCGGCTTATAGCCAAGAGCAGCAGGAAAAGCTCGAAGCCGAAACGTATCTGCTACAGAAGCATCCGCTGAAGGTATTGGAAACCCAGCAGCAGGTCTTTCGCCAGGGGTTCGGGAACGGACTCAGCCAAATCTACACCGCCGCCATGCGGCCGGCCGGCGCTTCCCCGTCCACGGTCGTGCCGAAACAGATCATTCGGGCTTTGGCAGCCGACGAAGGTCGGTTCGGACGACGGGCCGCCAACCTGCGGGTCATCATATATTCCGACATGGTCGAGAATAGCGAGTACGGATTCGCGCCCGATTCTGATTCAGCTGCCGCAAGTGCTGAGATTGCCAAGCAACTTGGCCTGAACCTGCAGCATGCGATGGTCTATGCCTTTGGATTCGGCGACACCGGCAACAGCAGCGGGCTGTCGCTCGAAAACACACGGGCGTTCTGGGCCGCCTTCACGGATGGAGCCAAAGGTCATCTCGTAGCGCTCGGGTCCGAACTGACCGCGCCGGCCACCCTCCCCGTCGCCATACATTCCTATGACGTCGAAGCCTCGGTGCAGGATCGGACCGTGATCGGACGCATGCACTTAGCCGCAAATGCCGACGGGGAATTGCAGGACAGCTACATCACCTTCGGGAGCGCGGTTTCTTCACTGATTTCGGGCGAGCTTCTCTGCCAGGCCGATGGTACGTGCGTCCTTGACGCAGTTACGGCCACAGGAACTCTGACCACCACACCCGAGGAACATATCGCTCTTCGAGGCACGATCGACGTCCTGACTGGAAACATCGGCTTTGAGGGCGAGGAACTGGTCGACGGCCAGCCTGCGGTCTTCCCGCTGAGCGCGAAACGGATAGTCCGTTAGGAGCGGCCGAAGCGAAGCCAATCAATAGAGAGAAAACGATGAAAATCTCTGGATTTCGCACGCATTCTTTCGCCCTAGCGCTCGCCGGCGCGATCACCGTTTCGGGTTGTCAGATGAACCAGGAACAGGCCCAGCTTCTGGGAACTCTCGCCGGAGGCATAGCGGGTGCTGCCGTCGGAAGTCAGTTCGGCAACGGATCCGGTCGTGTCGTTGCGGTAGCCATCGGCACGCTCGCCGGCAGCCTCATCGGCCACCAGCTCGCCAGCTATCTGACTCGACAGGAGCAAGAGCAACTCTACAGCACGACGCAGAAGGCGCTTGCCTCCGCTTCAGAGCAGAATTCATCGGCCCGATGGGTAAGCCCTGACGGACAGAAGTCGGCGGACATCCAGATCGCCTCTCTCGGCCCGGTCGATGACCTGATCTTCGAAGCGCGGCAAATGCAGACGTTGAATGAAGAGATCGTTTCCAACCTGCCCGCAGATACCATCTGCCGGGAGGCGACCACCAACCTCAACGCTGGTGACACGACCGTCTCGGAAACGGCCTTATGGTGCCGGAACGCTGATGGCGACTACGTGCAGGTTACCAACTAGGCCCGTCAGGGCCCGGCCGGACGCCGCGGCGAAATCGATGTGCCGCGGCAGATGGCGGTAATCTTATCGTAGCGGCTGGCGAGGGCAGGGCCGCGCCGCTGAGTCGGCGCCGGATCTCCAGCCGCGCCGTCCGCCGCTCGCCCCCGAACCGGAACCCCTGGGGTCGACCGGCTCGCAACGTCCGCTCTCTATCGGTTCCGCCGCTCACACCCCGGCCAGCGCGCCCAGCACCCGCGCCCAGGACCGGATGCCCTTGTGGAAGCTCTTCAGGTCGTATTTCTCGTTCGGGCTGTGGATCTGGTCGTCCTCCAGCGCGAAGCCGATCATCAGCGAATCCATGCCGAGAAGCCGCTTGAAATGGCCGACCACGGGGATCGAGCCGCCGGATCCCATCATCACCGGCGCCCTGCCCCATTCGGCCTCCAGCGCGTCGCGGGCGCGGGCGACCTCGCGGCCGTCGATCGGCAGCGAGATTGCGGGTGAGCCATCGCGCGACCAGAACTCCGCCGTGCAGTCGGCCGGCAGCCGCGACCGCACGAAATCGTGAAAGGCCTTGCTGATGCGGACCGGATCCTGCGTGCCGACCAGCCGGAAGGACACCTTGGCGGAGGCCCGGGACGGGATCACCGTCTTGCTGCCCTCGCCCGTGTAGCCGCCCCAGATGCCGTTCACGTCGCAGGTCGGCCGCGCCCAGATCTTCTCGAGCACGCTACGGTCCCGCTCGCCCGCCGGTACGCTTAGGCCCACCTCCCCCAGGAAGGCGGCTTCGTCGAAGCCCAGCTCGCGCCACTGCGCCTTCAGCGCCTCCGGCGTCTCGGGCACGCCGTCATAGAATCCCGGCAGCGTCACCCGGCCGTCCGAATCGTGCAGATCGGCAAGGATCCGGGCCAGGAGATTGATCGGATTCCGCGCCGGACCGCCATACATGCCCGAGTGCAGATCCCTGGACGGCCCGATGATCGTCACCTGTTCATAGACCATGCCTCGCAGGCTGGTGACGATCGCCGGGGTGTCCGCGTCCCACTGGGTCGTGTCGCAGACGAGCGCCAGATCCGCCTGGAGGTCCTGGCGATGGGCCTCGAGGAAGGGAACGAGGCTCGGGCTGCCGGATTCCTCCTCGCCCTCGAACAGCAGCCTGACGGCAAGCGGCAGCGACCCCGTGACCTGCCGCCACGCCCGGCATGCCTCGACGAAGGTCATGAGCTGGCCCTTGTCGTCCGACGCGCCTCGGCCGCGGATGCGCTTCACGCCGTCCGGCCCCGTCTCCACGAAGGGCTCGAAGGGCGGCGCCTGCCACAGGTCCAGCGGATCGGCGGGCTGGACGTCGTAATGGCCGTAGAAGAGGACCGTCGGCCCGGCCGCGCCGGCCGCCGTGTCCTTCGCATGCCCGGTCACCATCGGCTGGCCGGGGGTCGTCCGGATCTCGGCCTCGAAACCGGCATCGACCAGGGTCGCGGCCAGCCATTCGGCGGCCGCCCGGCAATGAGGGCGATAGGCCGGATCGGTGGAGATGCTGGGCAGGCGCAGGAACTCGAGAAGCCGCGCCAGACTTCCGTCGAAACCGGCGTCGATGGCCGCCAGGACCTTATCTGTGGTGCTCACGGGCAAAGCGTCCCTGATCTGTTCGGTGGGCCGATCCTAGAGCAGATCGGGGTACGGAGGAAACCGGCGGCGGCGCGCAGAAGGTCCGCCGCGACGCCCATGGCCGTTTCGTTCAAGCATCCCGTCGGCCGATGGGGCAGAATCGGCATGCATCCACCCATGCTCAACGGAGCCTCTCCCATGCCCGCCACGGACAGGAACTGCGCGATCGACTATGTCGAATTCCAGGTCGAGGACATCGATCGCGCGAAGCGCTTCTATGGAACCGCCTTCGGCTGGACGTTCAAGGACTACGGCCCCGCCTATTGCGAGTTCTCGGACGGCCGGTTGACCGGCGGTTTCGCGGGCGGCGGAACCGGAAGGCCGGACGGCCCGCTCGTCATCCTTTATGCCGACGACCTCGAATCCGTCCGCGACCGCGTGGAGGCCGCGGGCGGACGCATCGTGAAGCCGATCTTCTCCTTCCCCGGCGGCCGCCGCTTCCATTTCGCCGATCCCGAAGGCTACGAACTCGCCGTCTGGTCCGACCGGTGACCGGTGTCGGACGACGGGTCAGGACCGTCGGCTTTCCTTGAGGATCCGCCGGTAGAGCTCCTCGTATGAGAGCGCCATCCGGTCCACGGAGAAGTCCCGGACCCGCGCCTGCCCGGCCGCCGCCCGACGATCCAGCGCCCCCGGATCGGCAAGTACCCGATCAAGCTGTTCGGCCACCGCTTCCGGGTCCTCATGCCCGACCAGGAAGGCGGTGCCGTCGTCCAGGAAGGCGCGATGCGCCGGTATGTCGGAGACCATGACCGGGCAGCCGCAGGCCATGGCCTCCAGTACGGCGTTCGGCTGGCCTTCGAAACGGCTGAGCGAGAGGAAAAGCCGGGCCCGCCGCATCAGGGGCCAGACCGGGCGGACCACGCCGGGGAGCAGGATCTGCCGGGAAAGGCCGGCTTCCCGGACCCGCTGCTCGACGGAGACCCGCTCGGGGCCGTCCCCGCACAGGGCGGCGACGAAGGACCGGCGGCGCGAGAGCCGGATCAGGGCGTCCGCCATGACCGCCGGATTCTTGGCGGCGACGAATCGTCCCGCATAGAGGATCAGCGGCACGACGGAGGGAAGGTCCAGCCCCTCCGAGTCCGCAAGGCTCGCCCGCTCGATCTCGTCGACGGGGATGCCGTTCGGAATGATGCGACGCCGCTCCGGCGGCAAGCGGGTGCGCCAGTATTCGTCGCCGCCGGCGGAATTCGAGACGACGGCGGCGGCACCCCGCGCGATCCGGGCGCGCAAAGCCGGCTTCGCCCCGCCCTGCCAGGCCAGCGCCGAGGTCGGCTCCCGAAGCACCCAGGGGACGCCCGCAATCCGGGCCGCCAGCCCCGCCACCACGTCCATCTGCAGGAGCCAGCTCTGCACGATGTCGGGCCGGATCCTGCGGATGGCCCCGACAAGCCGGAAAACCTGGCGGGGATCGTAGAGGCTTTCGGTATGGAACGGGTGCAGATGGACCCCCGCTTCCCGATACCGCTCCGGAACCGGGGACCGGTCCCAGAACGCGACATGGACCTCGTGCCCCCGGGAGGCGAGTGCGGCCGAGAGATAGGCGAGCTGGGTTTCCGCCCCGCCTCCGACCAGTGCCGGGATGCAATTGAGGATGCGCATGCGACCGGCTTCGTTCGACCCGCCAGGCTCAAGCGGCCAGCGGCTTGCGGGCGACGATGAAGGCGCCGGACGTCGCCAGATCGTCGTCCGACAGCGATCGGTAGCGGCCGGCCAGCCGTTCGCGCGGCAGGCCGCCCGAACTGCGGAACGTCCGGTCGCAGAGGATCTCGAACCCCGCCCGCATCATCAGGTCCACGTGGACCGAATGGGGCTGGCGGTTGATCAGATAGGGGCGCGCGCCCCGCACCAGCCGCCAGGCGAAATCGGAAAAGGCCCAGTGCCCGTTCCACTGGGGCGCCGTGCCATGGCTCTTGAAGTCGATCTGGTGGGACATCACCCCGCCCGGCCGGAGCCAGCGCCAGCAGGCGGCATAGGTGCCCTCAAGATCGTCGACATGCTCCATCACCGCCTGGGAGAGGATCCAGTCGACGCTGCCGGCGGCGATCCGGTCGTCATCATGCCAGGGCGCGGCATAGCTGACGCAGCCCTCCCCCGGCGTCCCGATGGCGGCGATCTCCCGCCGCAGCCGCTCGATCCGGCCGGGCAAGAGCGCGGCTTCGAGCCGGGCGTGGTTCAGAAGATCGGAGGGAAAGTCATGGGCGTCGAGCGGGGGCTTGATTTCCGGAAATTCCGATTCGGAAGGGATCGGCGCGCGGTCCCGGAACAGCGCCGTCAGCTCGTCGAAGACGGCGAGGTTGCGGTCGTTCGCGGCAAACGCCTTGACGTCGAAGGCGCGGTAACGCTCTGCCCCCGCGACCACGGCGGCAATGCCGATGCCGAGCGAGTCCCCGGGCCCCAGTTCGGCCACGGACGAGAGCGGCGTGTCGAGCCCCAGCCGGCCCAGGATCGAGAGATGCCTCAGGAACACCGAATAGCAGTAGCGCGCCGAATCCGACCCGCCGGTGTGTCGGCTGTAGACCGAACCCGGCAGCACGAAACTGGCGGTGCCCTTCAGGATCGCGGGAAGATGCATGGAAGTGGCGTCTCCGGTTCCGGCCGCGACCCCCGTCACAGGCGGTGCAGCCGCAAGGTGAAGACCAGGGCAAGGGTCACGGACAAGGCGACCGTGGCCATGCCCGCATGGGCGAAGGCAAGCCCGAGCGCGCCGAAATTCGGAATCAGGAGGAATGCCAGCACGACCATGGTGAGGTCCCGCGGCAGCACGATCCAGAAAAAGGAAAGCCACATCCGCCCCTGGGATTGGACGGGCTGATAGACGGCCGTGGCCACGGCCTCGATCACGGCCCCGGCCATGAGCACGGCGAGCACCACATGCCCCTGCTCGAACCCTTCGCCGAAAAGCGCGAGCAGCCAGCGGCCCAGGATCGCGATCGGAATCGCGGCCAGGGCGCTGCCGACGGCGCAGACCGCCACGTTCAGACGGAAGGCGCGATGATAGTCCGTCGCGTTGCCGACCCCCTTCTGGTTGGTCAGCACGGCCATGCCGACCTTGTTGAAAAGCTGGGGCAGGAACAGGACGATGGTCTTGAAGTTCAGCGCCGCCGCGAACAGCGCCATCTGCTCCAGCCCCGAGGGCTCCCGGACCAGAAGGGCATTCGTTCCCCAGACGGCCGGATAGAGGAGCAGTCCGAGCGCGCCGGGAAGAACGAAGCGGTAGATCTCACGCCATTCCGCCGCCGCGCCCCTGAACGAGACGACGATCCCGTGGCGCCGCAGCTCCCGGGAAAGGCCAAAGGCGAACAGCGCCCAGCGGACGAAGCTGCTGACGACGATGCCGAGGATCGCGCCTTCGACGCCGCCGGTCCATGCCCCGGCCACGCAGATGAGCAAATGAAGGACGCCCTGGACGATGCCGAACCTGGCGATCACGTCATAGGCCTCGAGCCCGGCCAGCGCCCCGACCTGGAACCCGTTCGCGACCGAGAACAGGATGAAGACGGCGCCGAGCGGCAGCAGCGCCGCGAGCGCCGGATCGCCCAGGATCGCCGTAGCAACGGGCGTGCCCAGGGCGACCAGCAGGGTGGAAACGGCGCCGGCGGTCCAGGACAGGATCGAGCACAGGCCGACGATCCGCCCGGCCCGCGCCTTGTCGGAATTGCGGAACTCCGCGACATATTTCGTCGCGGTCACGCCGGTCGCGATCTGCGCCACGTTCATGACCATCAGGAGCGCGCTGTAGATGATGCTGACGGCGCCGAAGCCCTTCTGGCCTACGATGTTGGCGATGGCGACGTTCGACAGGAAGACGCTGCCCTGCATGAAAAGGGCGCCGACGACGTTCCAGGTGACGCCGCGCAGGAACCGGAGATGAAGCGCGCCGGGCGATGCCGGAGGCTTCGCCCAGTCGTTCCCGGCAAGGGAGGCTAAGCGCGGTCTCGTCATCAGTCGATGAACTCGCGGAACCACAGCTCGAGCATCAGCGCCGCCCAGAGCCGGTTGCTCCAGTCGCGGCTGCCGGCAAGATGCTGGTCCACCATCAGGGCAAGCCGCTGCGGGTCGAAGATCCCCCTTCGGGCTGCCCGGTCGTCGCACAGGGTCGCGCGCAGGAGATCGGACCAGGAGGTCCTGAGCCAATGGGCCAAGGGAATCCCGAACCCGGTCTTCGGCCGATCGAGAAGCGCCGGCGGCAGGAGGTCGGCGACCGCTTCCTTGAGGATCAGCTTGCCCTCATGCCCGTTGCGCTTGAGACCGCTCGGGATCGTGGCCGCGAATTCGACCAGCCGGTGGTCCAGGAGCGGCGCGCGGAGTTCCAGGCTGTGCGCCATCGAGGCGATGTCCGCCTTGACCATCAGGCAGTCGGGCAGATAGTGGCGCTGGTCGTGGCGCGTCATCCAGGCCAGGGGGTCGTCGTTCGCGGCCAGGAAGAGGTCCCCCGCCGCCCCCGGCTCCGCCAGCTTCGACCTGAATTCCGGGGTATAGAGCGCCCGCTTCTCCTGCGGCTTGAAGGTCGAGAACTGCAGCCGGTAACGCTCGGGCAGGTCGGCTTCGACCATCGTCGCCGCGCGTTCCATCCGGGCCCCGAGATTCGGATCGGGAAGCGCCTCGGCAAGGGCCCGGACGGCGCCCGCCCCGGCCCTGCGGATCGCGGCGGGCACCCTGTCCACGGCCTGCCAGGCCCGGACGCGCCCGTACCGTTCATACCCGCCGAAGCTCTCGTCGCCACCGTCGCCGCTCAGCGCCACGGTCACCTCCGACCGCGCCAGCGCCGAGACGTAGTAGGTCGGAAGCGCGGAGGAATCGGCGAAGGGTTCGTTGTAGTGGCGCACGAGCTCAGTCACGAGGGCACCGTCGCCCGGTTCGACCACCAGTTCCCGATGGTCGGTACCGTAGCGCCGCGCCACCATCGCGGCGAAAGGCAGCTCGTTGAACCCGGGCTCGCCGAAGCCGATCGAGAAGGTCTTGACCGGAGCGCTGCTGTACCGGGCCATCAGGGCGACGACGGTGGCGGAATCGATCCCGCCGCTGAGGAACGCGCCGACCGGCACGTCGGCGACCATCCGGGAGGCGACCGCTTCCTCCAGCCGATCGCGGAGCCGCCGGCGCAGCATCTCCCGCCCGGCCGACGACGGGGCCGGCGCCGGCGGCGCCCAGTAGGGCTCGATACGGAGCCGCCCGTCCGTCCCGCAGAGCAGGATGTGGCCGGGCGGCAGCTTGCGGATGCCGGCGAAGGCGCTTGCCGGACTCGGCACATATTGCAGCGTCAGATAGGCGTCGATCGCCGCGAAGTCCGGTTCGGCGGTCAGATCCGGATCCTCCAGGATCGTCTTCGGCTGGGACCCGAAGACGAGCGTCCGGCCGGTCGGAGCATAGAAGAAGGGCTTCTCGCCGAACCGGTCCCGCGCGGCGAACAGCCGCCGCTGCCGTCCGTCCCAGAGGGCGAAGGCGAACATGCCGTTAAAGCGGGAGACGCAGTCCGGCCCGAACTCCTCATAGGCGTGGACGATGACCTCCGTATCGGAAGCGGTCCCGAAGACGTGGCCGCGCCCGATCAGCTCCTCGCGCAGTTCCCGGTAGTTGTAGATCTCCCCGTTCAGCACGATCCAGATCGTCCCGTCCTCGTTGGACAGGGGCGGATTGGCCCGGTCGCTGAGATCGATGATCGAGAGTCGGCGCTGGCCGAGACCGATCCAGGGGCCGACATGCACGCCCTCGGCATCCGGCCCGCGATGGACGATCCGGCCGCACATCCTCGAGATCTCGGCGGGATCGACCGGATCCCCGGAGAAACGGAACTTGCCAGCTATTCCACACATGGGGCGGCCATGGTCCCTGATGTTGCCGGGCAAGGGCCGGAAGGCGGCGATGCTCACGGGGCGGCGCGACCGCTTTCCGGAGCCTGCCTCGGCCACCCCCGGAGAACCGCACCGTCCGATCCTCACGCCGATCTCCGGCAAATCCGTGGCATCGGTCCGGGGCGCCGGCCTGCCGGCGAGCGCGACGCCCGCAACCCGCGCCCCTGCCCCGAAGCGTTCAACCAACCGTTTTCGGTCCTGAGAGTTCCCGCATCCCGGCGACAGGAACGATCGCCCGGCCGCCGGGGCAGGCCGTTGCATTTCGCCCGGCCCGATGCTGTAAGTGCGCGATCGACGTAGCAAGGGCCGATCGGCACAGGGCCATGACCCCGATATCCCCGTTGAGCGCCGCTGTCTGGCTGGTCACCGCGATCCCGATCGCGGGGCTCATGACCTGGATCGTTCTGAACGTCGCCCGGCGCCGGAATTTCGTCGACCGCCCGAACGAACGGTCGAGCCACCGGGAGCCGCGCGCCCTGGGCGGCGGATGGGCGGTCGTCCTGACCGTGCTGCCGCTCTGGATCGCCGCCGGTTTCGTGACCGGC
>JAJUFW010000470.1 GCA_029263555.1 Alphaproteobacteria bacterium | reverse complement strand
CGGGATCGTCGTCGGCGACAACGAGCCTTACAGCGGCCGGAACATGCACGGCTATACGATCGAGACCCATGCGCTGGCGCGCGGGCTGCCCAACGTCCTGATCGAGGTGCGCCAGGACCTGATCGGCGCCAGGGCCCAGGCGGAGGCCTGGGCGGAGCGGTTGGCACCGCACCTGCAGGCCCTCATTGCCGATTCGACCGTTATGAGGGAGGCGCACTGAAAGGGAGGGGCCGGAATGGCGGCCAGCGAACCGGATTTCCGTCTTGGGATCGAGGAGGAGTATCTCCTGGTCGATCCGGTGACCCGGGATCTGGAGGTCGATCCCCCGGCTTCGCTGCTGGACGGCTGCGAGAAGCGCATGGAAGGGCGGGTCAGCCCGGAGTTCATGCGCTGCCAGATCGAGGTCGGCACCCCGGTCTGCGGCTCGATCGCGGAAGCCCGCCGGGAACTGGCTTGGCTGCGGACCGCGGTATCGACGTTGGCGCGGGAACATGACCTTGCGATCATCGCGGCCTCGACCCATCCCTTCGCCACCTGGCTGCCCCAGAAGACGACCGAGCGCGAACGCTACGACCAGCTTGCACGGGACATCGGCGTGCCGGCGCGCCGGCTCCTGATCTGCGCGATGCACGTCCATGTCGGGATCGAGGATGCGAATCTGCGCATCGATCTCATGAACCAGGCACGATATTTCCTGCCGCACCTGTTGGCGCTCACCACCTCCTCGCCGTTCTGGCAGGGTCATTCGACGGGCCTGAAGAGCTACCGGTTGGCCGTCTTCAACGAAGTGCCGCGCACCGGCATGCCCGAGCCCTACATGGGCTATGGCGAATATGAGCAGCATCTGAACGCGCTGGTCCAGGCGGGGGTGATCGAGGACGGGACGAAGCTGTGGTGGGACATCCGCCCCTCGGCCCGGTTCCCGACCCTGGAGATGCGGATCTGCGACATCTGCACCCGGCTCGACGACGGGATCACGGTCGCGGCGCTCTATCTGTGCCTGCTCCGCATGCTGTGGCGCCTGAAGCGCAGCAACGTCACCTGGCGCCGGTACAAGACGCTGCTGATCAACGAGAACCGTTGGCGCGCCATGCGCTATGGCCTCGATTCGGGCCTGATCGATTTCGGCCGGATGGAGATGATCCCCTATGCGCAGCTCCTGGAGGAACTGCTGGAGCTGGTGCGGGAGGACGCCGAAGCGCTGGGCTGCGTCGACGAGGTGGACCACGCCCGCGCCATCCTGGTGCGTCGGACGAGCGCGGACAACCAGCTTCGGGTATACCGTGAGGCGCGGGACGCCGGCGCGACCGCCCAGGAAGCGTGCATGCGGGTGGTCGACTGGCTGATCGCCGAAACCATGAACGGGGTCTGATCGCCGGATCCCGGGAAGTCCAACCCAGGAGAAATCTTCGTCGATGGATGACAGGACGCGTACCGAACTTGAAGCCGCTGCCTTCCGGCGCCTGGTGCAGCATCTGCGCGACCGCAACGACGTCCAGAACATCGATCTGATGAATCTGGCCGGCTTCTGCCGGAACTGCCTCTCGAAATGGTACCGGGCGGCGGCCGAGGAGCGCGGGATCGACCTCAGCTACGAAGACGCCCGCGAGATCGTCTACGGCATGCCTTACGACGAATGGAAGGCGAAGTACCAGAAGGAGGCGACGTCCGAACAGAAGGCCGCCTTCGAATCGGCCCAGAACCGTTCCTCCCACTGACCGCCGGAACCGGCTGCGGGGGCGGGCCTGAAAGCCCCCGCTTGCATGGTTGCGCCGCTGCCCTTATCGTCCCGCGGCCCCCGTTCCCGGGGGCACGGGGTTTCCATTCATCGTTTCAGAGTTCACCCATGCCTGACGTTGGCGGCATTACGGCCGATCAGTTGCGTTCCTACATCGAACGGATCGAACGCCTGGAGGAAGAGAAGGCGACACTCGCGGCCGATATCCGCGAGGTCTACGCCGAAGCGAAGGGCAACGGCTTCGACACCAAGATCATGCGTCAGGTCATTCGGCTCCGGAAGATGGAGCAGGCCGACCGCCAGGAGCAGGAAGAGCTGCTGGAGCTTTACAAGCGCGCGCTCGGGATGATCGAATCGCCGCATGACGAGGAATAGCGCCACGCCGCTCCATTCGGGATCGAGGGTGCAGCCGACCGACCGTCGGCGGACGGCTGCAGCCGGGTACCGCCTGGAACTCAGGCCGGTCTTCTACATCATCGGCTTCCTCCTGATCGTTATGGCAGTCACCATGACGATTCCGCTTGCGACGGACCTGGTCGCAGGCAACAGGGACTGGGTGGCCTTCGCCATGTCGTCGATGATCACGCTGTTCATCGGCGGCGCGCTCGTGACCGCCTGCTACCAGCCGGCGATCGAACTGAACCTTCGCCAGGCCTTCGTCCTGACGACGCTGAGTTGGGTCATGATCGCGGCGGCCTCGGCGCTGCCCTTCTACTTCTCGCCCTACCGCTTCAATCTCGCCGAAAGCTATTTCGAGGCCATGTCGGGCCTGACCACGACCGGGGCGACCATGATGGTCGGGCTGGACAGGGCGCCGGCCGGGCTGCTGCTGTGGCGGGCGCTGCTGCAATGGATGGGCGGCATCGGCATCATCGGCTTCGGCATCGCCATCCTCCCGTTCCTGCGCATCGGCGGGATGCAGCTCTTCCACTCGGAAAGCTCCGACCGGTCGGACAAGGTGGTGCCCCGGGTCTCCGACCTCGCCGTTTCGATCGGCGCCATCTATCTCGTGTTCACGGTTCTCTGCTTCGGCATGCTGCGGCTGGTGGGCATGGGGCCGTTCGATGCGATCACCCATGCCATGGCGGCGGTGTCCACGGGCGGCTTCTCCACGAAGGACGCCTCGGTCGCGTACTGGTCGGATGCGGGCGTGCACTGGACGCTCATCATCTTCATGGTCGCGGGTGGGTTGCCGTTTGTCCGCTACATCAGCTTCGTGCGCGGGAATTACGGCGTCTTCTGGCGGGACAGCCAGGTCAGGCGCTT
>JAJUFW010000694.1 GCA_029263555.1 Alphaproteobacteria bacterium | reverse complement strand
GGCGTGGGGACAGGCTTCAGGTCGGCGGCGGGCCCGACAACAGGCTGAAGAAAGGCCGGCTTGTCGTCCGGCGCGACCAGCGACCAGGGCTCATCCCCCGGATACTCGGGCGTCAGGCCCCGCAGCAGGCGGGCCCAGCCTTCGGCGTCCGCCGGCGGCTCGACGCGCCCTGCCCGCAGACAGGCCAACGCCCCAAGCATGGCAAGCAGGGCATGCCAGGGATGGCGCTGGTGCGGCCGCAAGCCGGGAAAGCTTTCGATCCTGTCGGCGGCAAGCACCTCATACAGCCGGGGCAACGACAATACGGTCTCGCTTCCGTCGCGAAGCCGCACGCGGATCAACGGGTCGGTCAGGAGACACGTCGTCCCCTGAAACCCCCGCGTCGGCGGGGCAGCGCGGCCCTGGCTCACATCAACCATGGGAGACCCCCGTTCGAGGCGCTTGCCGATTCGATTTAAAGTTGCATCAAAATTTCGCCGATTGCAATTATTGGCAGTAACACACATTAACTAGTTCGGGAATCGCACTAACACACGTTAACTAGTTCAGGCGTCGTGCTGACGGACGTGAGAGCTCACTCATCTTCGGCCGCGATCAGACCCGCTGCAGGCCGAATCCGCCGTAGCGGAACCGCGTGCTCCCCAGACGGAAGCTGAACCCGTCTTCGGTCGCTTCGAGATCGGTCGCCTGGAACGCGTTCTCCGGATTCAGATGCGCCGGCACGACCAGCCGGGTGACCGGCGTGCCGAAGGGACCGCGCCGGGGCGGGTCGAAAGAGAGGTCAAGATCGCGGCCGCCCAATCGGGTCGCCGCCTGTTCGTCGGCGCGAAACTCGGTCACCGGGCATTGCCAATCGATCCGGCATGCCGCAGCGGCACCGGCGTGAGCGCTTTCCTCCCCGGCACGTCGCTCGGCCACATCGCGCCAGCGCGGGTCGATGGCGGCAAGACGCTCCTCGAGCAGCTTCCGGCGGTCGGTATGGATCGCATCCTCCACCAAGCGGCGGTTCATTGTGGGGATCCTCCATTCGGCACCGAAACCGATCAGGGCGCGGGTCGCCTCGAGAGCCAGCAGGTCGTCATAGACGCTTCCAAAGCCATGGGGTCCGGTCATCCGTTCGCGCCGGACGGTCGCAAGAGCGGGCTCGAAGTCCGCAGGCATCAGCACGTGGCAGAGGGGTCTCTCGAATCCGCCGGGTCTGTCACGGCGGTGACGGTGCAGCCGGCCGATCCGCTGAAGCAGCACGTCAACGGGCGCAAGATCGGTGATCAGCAGGTCCGCATCGCAATCCAGCGAAATCTCCAGCGTCTGGGTCCCGACAACGACCAGGCCGCCCTTCCGGGGCGCCTCTCGGCCCAGGTGACGCTCGATCTCGGCATCGAGGCGCCGGCGGTCGTCGCGGGCGAAGCGGCCGTGATGAAGCGTGGGCACGCCGTTCACCGTGAACTGAACGGGGTCGCCGGGCGCCGCAGCCTCCAACGCCCGACGCGTGGCGATCGCATCCCTCACCGTATTGCGGATGACGAGGACCCGGGCGCCGGCGCGGGCAGCCTCGAGCGCCATCATGGCCACCGCATCGGGATCGGCGATGCTGGGGGACGGAAGCACCGTGACCCTTTTTTCGGCATCCCCATCTTCGGTCCGACGGCTGGAATATCGCCGCAGGTCGATCCGGCCGTCCTTCACCACCGCGACGCAGGGATACGGCGCCGCGGACGCCTCCT
>JAJUFW010000534.1 GCA_029263555.1 Alphaproteobacteria bacterium | reverse complement strand
GGCGTCCAGTCGCGGGGATCGGCCGCCAGGTCCTGCAGCATCTCGATGAGCGCCCAGGGCCCCGTGTAACGCCAGCGGACGGAGCGGGCGGCCGGGTCGATCTCGGCGGCCGTGGCTGTGGAGATCGGGGCGCGGAATCCATTGCGCGCCCAGCGGATCGACAGTTCGGCCGGCTGGCCGATCGTCCAGGAGAGGTCCTCGGCCGGGACGAAATTGTCCGTCCGCAGCCCCCCCAGCGTTGCCGCCCATTCCATGATCTCGTGACCGCCGACCTCGGCTCCGCGATTGACGCGGAAGCGGACCTCGACCCGGTATCCGGGATCGAGGTTGGCGCGGTCGGGCAGCAGAGGCTGGAGGAAGGCGCGGACACGGCGCATGCGGTCCAGGAATTCCAGCGCCGCCCGCCGGCCTTCGGCCAGCCCGGGCCGGGCTTCGAGCGCGGCCGTCACCGCTTCGACCTTGTCGTCGAACACCCGGTAGAATTCCAGGATGGCTTCGGGCGCGACCGCTTCCGAGCCCGCCGGCCCGAACGGATAATGGCCCGAAAGCAGGCGGTCGAAGGCCGAGGCGATCTCCATGTAGCCCCTGGCGACGGCCTCGTCGAGCAGGGTCTCGCAGCGCATGACCACCTGTTCGCCGAGACTGGCCAGCCGGCCGGAGAAATAGTCGTTGCCGATCCCGATCATCGCCTGTTCGACCACCGAATGGCAGGTCAGTAGGTCGATGTCGCCGAGGGTGATCGTGGCGAAGTCGAGGAGCTGCTGGATCGAGTTGTTCGGCCGGCCGGCCTCGTAGCGGTCCAGCTCGGCCAGGATGCGCTGCCAACGCTCCACGACCGGCGCAGCGCCGGCGGCGCCGCGGAGCCCCGGCTCGCTCAGGAAGGCGACCAGCGGCTCGGCGAAGTCGCGGGCGAGAACGGCCACGCGCTGGCGCTGATTGGCCAGCGCCTCGGCAAGCGCCCGCGGGGAGCGCAGGCCGAAAATTTCGTGCGGCAGGATCCTGTCGCCCGCCCACGCGTTCAGCCCGGAATAGGGCAGCAGGAACAGATCATCGGCAGCGAGGGCCTCATCCACCTGAGCCAGCAACGACAGGGCGCGGGACGCGACCGCCTCGTTGAGGGCGGTCTGGTACTCCGCCATTCCTTCGCGGCGGAACACCTGGCCGAGTTCGGCGATCAAGGGGATCGCGGCGGCGAAGGAGCGGACCTGCAATCTCAGGTCGTTGTCCGTCTGCGCACCGCCGAAATAGGATCCCGACGACAGCGGCACCTGGGCCGCGGCCACGGCATGCAGCACGGCCTCTCCGAGCCGCCGCTGCGCCGCCGCGCGGGCACTCGCCTGGATCACGCCGGGAAGGTTGGGCAGCGTCCGCGTCCGGAAGAGGACGAAGTCCTCGGCCATGTCGGCGGCGCTTTCCAGCATCCCTATGTCCCAGGTGAATCCGCCCCCGGTGACATGGAAGACTTCCCGCCCGCCCTCCGGGGCCCGCATGAACGGCTTCGCGAACAACTCATCCAGCTGCTGCATCAGCGACCGCGCGGCCGGCGTCAGGTCCACCCTGTTGTTCTCGGCGTCATAGGAGGCAAGCGGGCCGATTACCGAGCCGACCACCTGGCCGGCACCGGCATTGCGGACCGCGTCCTGGATCCGGGCGCTGATCCGGTCGTGGATCTCCCGGCCGAAAAGCTCGGAATCGGCGATCAGGTCCATCAGCGGCTGCAGGTCCTGTCCGAATCCGTCACCCGTTCCGACAAGGAGCGCGTCCCGGGAAGCCAGGCTGCCGTCCGCGGCCCGAAGCCCGCGATGGATGGCCTCGAAGGCGGCCGCGACTTCGGCGGATCCCCTGCGGGCGTCGGCCACCTCGGACAGAGTCGTCGCGACCTCCCGCAAGTGCTTCAGGCCTTCGCTGCCGCCGCTGATTTGATCGACATAGGCATCCGCCAACTGCTCGAGCCGCCTGGAGGCGGCGGCGCGATATTCGGCAAGATCGATCGGGCGAAGCGCGGCGTCGATCGACGCCCCCCGCAGTGCCTGGTTCGTGGGCGCCGCCGTGAAGCCCAGATTGGTCGCCCGGTCCAGGAACTCGGCCGTCAGGTCGTAGTCGAAGGCGTATTTGACCATTTCCGGCAGGCCGGTCAGCTCGAAGGTGCCGGTGATGCCGTTGAAGATCGTGGCGAAGCGTTCAAACAGGACGGCTTCGCCGAGGAACTGCCGAAACCGGACATAGGCGTCCCCGTCCGGGGGAAGGCGGTCCTGGGCGGCCAGCAACGTGCCCATTTCCTCCAGCCGCCGCCGGGTCGCCGAGGCGACGACCCGGTGATAGCCGATCGACAGCGCGGTCGCGACGCGGCTTTCGATATTGCTGACCCAGGCCCCCGGCAGGAACGGGCCGTCCCATTCGGGATCCGTCCGGTCGATGGCGCGGACGAAGGCCTCGATCTGCCGGCGCGCCGCGGCCGTTCCGTCGGCCCCCGTCGAGGGCGCCTGCGCGACCCCATCGGCTGCCTTGATCATGGCGGGCAGGCTGGACAGGACCGGAAGGAAGCCGCCGCGCAACGCGTCGAGCCGGTTGTAGCCCGCCCAGAGCATGCCGAGGCAGGCCGCCGCGGCGATGCCCGTGCCGACCTGCCAGGCAAGCTG
>JAJUFW010000047.1 GCA_029263555.1 Alphaproteobacteria bacterium | reverse complement strand
GTCGGACCGGCTGAGCGAACCGGTCTTGATCTGACCGGCATTCGTGGCGACGGCCAGATCGGCGATCGTGGCATCCTCGGTCTCGCCGGAACGATGGGACAGGACTGCGGTGTAGTTCGCCTTCTGCGCCATCTCCACGGCCTCCAGGGTCTCGCTCAAGGAGCCGATCTGATTGACCTTGACCAGGATCGAATTGCCGATCCCCTTCGAAATACCGTCCGCAAGCCGGGCCGGATTGGTCACGAAAAGATCGTCGCCGACCAGTTGCACCTTCTTGCCGATTGCGTCCGTCAGCGCCTTCCAGCCCTCCCAGTCGTCCTCGGACATGCCGTCCTCGATGGAAATGATCGGGTAGCGCCCGACCAGGCCCTCGTAGAACTTGACCATGCCCTCGCTGTCGAGCGACTTGCCCTCACCCGCCAGGACATATTTGCCGTTCTGGAAAAACTCGGTGGAGGCGGCGTCGAGGGCCAGCATCACGTCCTCGCCCGGACGATAGCCGGCGCCTTCGATCGCCTTCATGATGAAGCTGAGCGCCTCGTCCGTCGACGCAAGATTGGGCGCGAAGCCCCCCTCGTCCCCGACGTTCGTATTGTGTCCAGCGTCCTTCAGCCCCTTGCGGAGCGTATGGAACACCTCGGCACCGATCCTGATCGCGTCGGCCACGGTGTCCGCGGCGACCGGCATGATCATGAATTCCTGGATGTCGATCGGGTTGTCCGCATGGGCGCCGCCATTGATGATGTTCATCATCGGCACCGGCAGCAGATGTGCGAAGGCACCGCCGACATAGCGATAGAGCGGCAGACCGGCCTCCTCGGCCGCCGCCTTGGCCGTCGCCAGGCTGACGCCGAGGATGGCGTTCGCGCCCAGCCTGCCCTTGTTCAGCGTGCCGTCGAGCTCGATCAGCGTCCGGTCGATCGTCAGCTGGTCCTCGGCGTCCATTCCGGACAGGGTGTCGAAAATTTCGCCATTCACCGCGTCGACGGCCTTCCGGACCCCTTTCCCCAGAAAACGGGCCTTGTCGCCGTCCCGGAGCTCGACCGCCTCATGGGCGCCGGTGGATGCCCCTGACGGGACGGCGGCCCGGCCAAACGCACCGGTTTCCAAGGTGACATCGACCTCGACGGTCGGATTGCCGCGGCTGTCTAGGATTTCGCGGGCATGGATATCGACGATGGCGGTCATCGGAACGATCCCTGGCAGGGGTTGCAGAGCCGAATCTTCGGCGCAGTGACGGATTGCGCGTTCAGACATACCGGGGATGCCGGCCGCCTGCAAGACGGCGCCCCCCCGTCCGCGACGCCGCGAGGCCGCTGCCGCTTCACAAAACGTTGATTGCGCGGACCGGACCTTCTCGTCCAACATCGGGCCGTGATGGCCGGTCTTTCTGGCGATTGAGGTGGCTGGGAAAATCCTATAGTGAAATGTCAAAATTCGATGCCGCGCTGCAATAAAGGCGCCGCCAGCTGCCTGTGCCTGTGGAAGGGCTGATCATGCAACGTTTGCTCCTGCCTCTTGTCCTGCTGTGCGCTGCGGCCGCGGCCGGCTGGTTCTATTTCGGTCCGGGACGGGAAATCGCCACGGAAGCGCAGGCCGCGGATGACGGAATGCCGGCGGTAGCGGTGGAAGCGGCGGAGGTCGAGGTCACCGACGTGGCGTCGGAGATCGCGGCCGTCGGCAGCCTGCAGGCGAACGAGTCCGTCACGATCGCGCCCAAGATCTCCGGACGGGTGGCGGAAATCCTGTTCCGGGACGGCCAGGCCGTCACTCGAGGGGACGTGCTCGTGCGGCTGGAGGACAACGTCCTCCGGGCCGAACTGGACCAGGCACGGGCCGACCTCACCCTTGCCCGGGCCAATTTCGAGCGCGCCGACACCCTGGCGCGCCAAGGCACCGGCACCCAGCGGGCCAAGGACGAAGCCGTTGCCGCCCTCCGCTCCGCGGAGGCACGGGTCGCCCTGTCCGAAGCCCAGCTCGCAGACGCGACCATCGTCGCGCCCTTCGACGGTTTCGTCGGCCTGCGCTCGATCAGCGTCGGCGATTACCTGAGCGCCGGCGATCGGATCGTGGACCTCGCACAGATCGACCCGGTCAAGGTCGACTTCAAGGTACCGGAGCTCTACCTGACCCAGATCAAGCTGGATCAGCCGATCGTCGTCACCGTCGACGCCCTTCCCGGCAGCACCTTCGAAGGCCGGATCTACGCGATCGCTCCCCAGGTGGACATCAACGGGCGCGCCTTGCAGGTGCGCGCGGTCATCCCGAACCCGGATCTACAACTGCGCCCCGGCCTCTTCACCCGGATCCGGATCACGGTCGACGTGCGGACGAATTCGCTCGTGGTCCCGGAAGCGGCGCTGGTGCCGCAGGGCGACAAGCGGCTGGTCTTCCGGGTGGTCGATGGCAAGGCCGTGTCGACAGAGGTCCGGATCGGCAAGCGGGAACGGGGCAAGGTCGAGATCCTGAGCGGCCTTCAGCCGGGCGACATGGTGGTGACTGCCGGACAGATGAAGCTGCGCGACGGCACTCCGGTGGAGATCATCGGTCCTGAAACCGGGGCCCAGTCATGAAACTTTCGGAGTTCTGCATCGAGCGCCCGGTCTTCGCGACCGTCCTCAGCCTCCTTCTCATCCTGGTCGGCGTCGTCGCCTATGATCGGCTGACGGTCAGGGAGTATCCCAGCACCGACGAGCCCGTGGTTTCGGTCACGACCCGCTATCCCGGTGCCAGCCCGGAGATCATCGAAAGCCAGGTCACCCAACTCATCGAAGGATCCGTCGCCGGCATCGAGGGCATCGACACGATCACTTCGACGAGCCGCCCTGAATCGAGCCGCATCAGCATCAGCTTCACCCTGGAAACCGATCCGTCCGTCGCTGCCGCCGACGTCCGCGACCGCGTGAGCCGGGTCCGCCGCAGCCTTCCCGACGAGATCGACGAACCGGTGATCGCGAAGGTCGAGGCCGATGCCCAGCCCATCATGTTCATGGTGCTGACCAGCGACCGGCTCTCGCCGCTCGAGCTCAGCGACTATGCCGACCGGACGATCACCGACCAGCTTCAGAATCTTACCGGCGTCGCCGAGGTCAGGATCTTCGGCGAACAGCGCTATGCCATGCGGGTCTGGGTCGAAAGGGCCAGGCTGGCGGCCTACAACCTTACAGTCCAGGACATCGAGACCGCCCTGCGCAACCAGAATGTCGAGATCCCGTCGGGCCAGATCGAAAGCGCCGACCGCGAATTCACCGTCCTTTCCGACACCGGGCTGCAGACGCCCGAACAGTTCGAACAGATCATCCTGAAGGATGCCGACGGGCTGCCGGTTCGGCTGGGCGACGTGGCCCGGGTCGAGCTGGGCTCCGAAAGGCTGACCACTGCGGCGCTCTACAACGGCAGGACGGCTGTCGGCGTCGGCATCGTGAAGCAGGCGACGGCCAACCCGCTCGACGTGTCGAACGCCGTCCGGGAAGCCCTGCCCCGCATCGAGGACAGTCTGCCGGAAGGCATGTCCCTGTCGATCTCCTACGACAGCTCGGTGTTCATCGACCGCTCGATCCAAGCCGTATTCCATACGATCGGCGAGGCTATCGTTCTGGTCGTGATCGTGATCTTCGTGTTCCTGCGGACGCTGAGAGCGACCCTGGTGCCCCTCGTCACGATCCCGGTCTCGCTGATCAGCGCCTGCGCGGTGATGTATGCCCTGGGCTTCTCCATCAACACGCTGACGCTGCTGGCGATGGTGCTGGCGATCGGCCTCGTCGTCGACGACGCGATCGTGGTCCTGGAAAACATCTACCGGAAGATCGAGGAAGGCCGGCCGCCGAAGCAGGCGGCGATCGAGGGCATTCGCGAGATCGCCGGCGCGGTCGTCGCCATGACCCTGACGCTGGCCGCCGTGTATGCGCCGGTCGCCTTCTCGCCGGGACGCACCGGGAGGCTCTTCACCGAATTTGCGCTGACACTCGCCGCGACCGTGCTGATCTCGGGTTTCGTCGCGCTGACGATGTCGCCCATGATGTGCGCCAAGCTGTTGAAGGGGCATCAGGCGCATGGCCGGATCTACATGGCGATCGAGCGCTTCCTGGAAGCGATGACCTCCGGCTACGCCCGCGCGCTGCGGCTGACTCTGAAGGCGAAGCCCCTGGTCGTCCTGGCGGCCCTCGGGGTGGCCGGTGGCGCCTACCTTCTGTTCACCAACCTGCCCTCGGAGCTAGCCCCGATCGAGGACCGGGGCGTGGTGCAGGTGATCGGCGTCGCGCCGGAAGGCGCGACCATCGACTACACGGTCCGCTACGCCCAGCAGTTCACCGATGTCCTGACCCAGGCCCCGGAGGTCGAGAGCATCTTCACCGTCGCCGGCTTCCCGGAGCCGACCCGCACCTTCGCGTTTGCACGCCTGGCTCCCTGGGAGGACCGCGAACGTTCGCAGCAGGAGATTGTCGAAGAACTGCGCCCGGGCCTGTCCCGGATCCCGGGGCTGATGGCCTTCGCGAACAATCCGCCGTCTCTCGGTCGCGGCGCGAGCAGCCGTCCCGTCGAATTCATCATCCAGACCTCCGGCACCTACGACCAGCTCAACGACTATCTTGAAGCGATGCTGGCGGCGGCGCGGGAGAATCCCGGGCTGACCAACCTCGACACGAATCTGAAGCTGAACAAGCCTCAGGTGGAGGTCGAGGTCGACCGCGAGCGCGTCGCGGATGTGGGATCGGACGTGGCCACCGTCGGACGGACCTTGGAAACCCTGATCGGCGGCCGCCAGGTCACGCGGTTCGAACAGAACGGGGAGCAGTACGACGTCATCGTCCAGGTCGACCCCGAGTACCGGGCCACGCCCGATGCGCTGCGCGACATCTATGTTCGGGGCGCCGACGGGGAAATGGTGCAGCTGGCGAACCTGGTCACGATCAAGGAGACCGTCGCGCCCAAGGAGCTCATTCGCTTCAACCAGCTGCGGTCCGCGACCATCACGGCCAATCTGGCGCCGGGATATTCGCTGGGCGAAGCGCTGGCGTTCATGGAGAACACGGCCCGCGAGATCCTGCCCGAGGCCGTCCAATACGACTATGGCGGCGTCTCGCGCGAGTTCCGCGACAGCGGCAATAGCCTTTACTTCATGTTCATCCTGGCGCTCGGCTTCATTTATCTCGTGCTTGCAGCCCAGTTCGAAAGCTTCGTCGATCCGCTGATCATCATGGTCACGGTTCCACTCTCGATGATGGGGGCCCTGCTCGCGCTCAAGCTGACCGGCGGCTCGCTCAACGTCTTCAGCCAGATCGGTCTGGTCACCCTGATCGGCCTCATCACCAAGCACGGCATCCTGATCGTGGAATTCGCCAACCAGCTGCAGGAGGCGGGACGCGACAAGCTGGATGCGGTCATCGAGGCGGCCAAGCTGCGCCTTCGCCCCATCCTGATGACGACCGGGGCGATGGTCTTTGGCGCCGTTCCGCTAGCCACGGCGGTCGGCGCCGGTGCCGAAAGCCGCCAGCAGATCGGTTGGGTGATCGTCGGCGGAATGACGCTTGGTACCGTCCTGACCCTGTTCGTGGTGCCGACGGCCTACATGCTGTTGGCCCGCCGGCACACAGCGGCGCAGATGGAGATCGCGGCTCCGGTGCAGAAGGCGGCCTGAAGCCGGCCCTAAGCCCCCGTGCTACCGGACGGGCAGCCCCAGGGTCTGCAACTCCTCGGCGCGGAGATGCGCGTCCTGGTCGAGGAAGTATTCGTCCAGTTGCGGGGGCGGCACGTGCGTGCCGCTCAGCATCGCGTGGACCTGGCCCCGATGATGGATTTGGTGCTGGAAGAGATGGGCCAGCACGGCTGACACGGTCTCGCGCTTCGGCCCGTCCGCGCGGTCCAGCACGACGATGTCCTCAAGCGACCAGTCATCGCGCGCCGCGCAGAAGGCGATGAGCCGACGGTCGCTCTCCTCCTGCGCCGCCCTCAGATCGGCGAAATGCTCGAAGGGCTCCGTCCTTTCGAAGACGGAGCGTCCCCGGCCGCCTCGCTCCAGCGCGTCGATATAATACCAGTCGACGATCAGGACATGCGACAGCGTCCCGTGGATCGTCGGGAAGAAGCTGGTCCGCTCGGCCTTCAGTTCGGCGTCGTCGAGCCGGGCGCACGCTTCGTAGAGACGATAGTTGGCCCAGATGTTGTTGCGGGCCATCTCCAGGAAGTGGCGCGCCAGCGCGGACATCAGAGCACCACCGGCCGCGCCTTGGCGATCCGGTCGAATTCGACCAGCGCCGACAGCACGGTCTCCATCTCACTCAACGGCACCATGTTCGGACCGTCGCTCGGGGCCCTGTCGGGATCCTGGTGGGTCTCCATGAACACGGCTGCCACGCCGACGGCGACCGCCGCCCGGGCAAGGACCGGAACGAACTCGCGCTGACCGCCGGAACTGGTCCCCTGGCCACCCGGCTGCTGGACGGAATGGGTCGCATCGAAGACGACCGGATAGCCCGTCTGCGCCATGATCGGCAGCCCCCGCATGTCGGAGACCAGCGTGTTGTAGCCGAAGCTGACGCCGCGTTCGGTAAGAAGGATATTCTCGTTGCCCGCACCGCTGATCTTGGCGGCCACGTTCTTCATGTCCCAGGGCGCGAGGAACTGCCCCTTCTTGACGTTAATGGCCCTGCCCGTCCGGGCCGCCGCCACCAGGAGATCGGTCTGCCGGCACAGGAAGGCCGGTATCTGCAGCACGTCGACGGCTTCCGCGACCGGCGCGCACTGATCCGCCGAATGCACGTCGGTCAGCACCGGGCAACCGAACGTCTCGCGGAGTTCGGCGAAGATCGGCAGGCTCCGCTCCATGCCGATCCCACGGGGAGCGCCGGCCGAGGTCCGGTTCGCCTTGTCGAAGGACGTCTTGTAGATGAACCGAATGCCCAGCCGCCGCGTCATTTCGACGAGCGCTTCGCAGGTCTCCAGAGCGTGCTCGCGACTCTCCAGCTGGCACGGCCCGGCGATCAGGACGAACGGCCGGTCATTGGCGACTTCGACCGGACCGATCCTGACGATGCGGTTCAAGGTCATCGCGAACTCCTCAGACAAGACGGCTCTGTTCGATCGCTGCCCTGATAAACGATGTGAACAGCGGATGCGGGTCGAACGGCTTCGATTTCAGCTCGGGATGGAACTGGACCCCGACGAACCAGGGGTGATCCGGAATCTCGACGATCTCGGGCAGGACGCCGTCCGGCGACAGGCCGGAGAATATGAGACCGGAAGCCTCGAGCTGTTCCCGATAGTTGATGTTCACCTCGTAGCGATGACGATGCCGTTCGCTGATCGAGGTCGAACCGTAGATCTGCGCCGCCCGCGATCCTTCCACGAGGCGCGCCTCATAGGCGCCGAGCCGCATGGTACCGCCCAGGTCGTCGCCGGCCTGGCGGACCTCCCGCGTGTTGCCGCGCGTCCATTCAGTCATGAGGCCGACAACCGGCGTCGAGGTCGGACCGAATTCGGTCGAACTGGCCTCGGTCAGGCCCGCCAAATGCCGCGCGGCCTCGATGACCGCCATCTGCATCCCGAAGCAGATGCCGAGGAACGGCACTTTCCGCTCGCGAGCGAACTGGACGGCGCGGATCTTGCCCTCCGTCCCCCGTTCGCCGAAGCCGCCGGGCACCAGAATGCCGTCGACGCCCTCGAGATGGGTGACCGCCCCTTCCGATTCGAAGATCTGCGAATCCATCCACTCCAGCTTGACGCGGACATTGTTCGCGATACCGCCGTGGACCAGGGCCTCGCTCAGGCTCTTGTAGCTGTCGATGAGCGACGTGTACTTGCCGACGACGCCGATCGTAACCTCGCCCTCGGGCACGCGGACGCGCTGGACGATGTCCCGCCACAGGTGAAGGTCCGGCTCGCCCTGGGGCTCGATGCCGAAATAGCGCAGGACCTCGTCGTCGAAACCCTGCTCGTGATAGCTGATCGGCACCTGATAGATCGTATCGACGTCCAGGGCGGCAATGACCCTCTCCTGCCGGACGTTGCAGAACAGCGCGATCTTGCGCCGCTCGTTCTCCGGGATCGGGCGATCCGCGCGGCACAGCAGCATGTGCGGCTGGATCCCGACCGATAGCAGTTCCTTCACCGAATGCTGGGTCGGCTTGGTCTTCAGCTCGCCGGCGGCGGGGATATAGGGCAGAAGAGTCACATGGATGAACAGCGCCCGCTCCGGCCCGACCTCGTTCCCGAACTGCCGGATCGCTTCGAGAAACGGAAGGCTCTCGATGTCGCCGACCGTTCCGCCGATCTCGCACAGGACGAAATCCTCGTCGGTGATGTCGCTGCGGATGAATTCCTTGATGGCGTCCGTCACATGCGGGATGACCTGGACCGTCGCGCCCAGATAATCGCCGTGACGTTCGCGCGCCAGAACGGTCGAGTAGATCCGGCCCGTGGTGACGTTGTCGCTCTTGCGCGCCGGAACGCCCGTGAATCGCTCGTAATGGCCGAGATCGAGATCGGTCTCCGCACCGTCATCGGTAACGTAGACCTCCCCGTGCTGGGTCGGACTCATCGTCCCGGGATCGACGTTGAGATAGGGGTCCAGCTTGCGCAGGCGCACCTTGTACCCACGCGCCTGAAGCAGAGAACCGAGCGCCGCCGCGGCAAGTCCCTTGCCTAACGAAGAAACCACGCCGCCGGTAATGAAGATGTACCGCGTCATGGGCGATCACCTTAACCCAAGTTTCAGCCACACATAAAGACCGAGAGGCGGCACTCAGGCCGCCTCTCGTAGCCTTCGACTAACCCGTTGATTTAGTTGCCGAGCGGGACCGACGGACCGCCCTGTTCGGCGGGGACATCGGTCGTGGAAGGCACTTCTTCAATGATCGCCCGAGGAGCCGACCCACCGCTCGAGAGAATCGCGAGCACGATGCTGGTCACCATGAAGCATCCAGCCAGGACCGCCGTCGCTCGGGTCAGCAGATTGGCCGTGCCGCGCACGGTCATCATCGCGCCCGCACCACCGCCCATTCCAAGCCCGCCGCCCTCGCTGCGTTGCAATAGAACGACGGCCACCAAGGCGATGGCGATCAGGAGATGGACGACAAGGACAACCTGTTCCAATGAAGCACCTGTCCGGCAAAAAAGGGAGCGCGGCCAGAACCCGACGGGCGCCCCGTTCAAGCCCGACCTTTTAGCGAACGGGCGCGCGAATGGCTAGTGCGGGATTCGCAAAACTGCATTACGGCCAGGGGGCAACTCCGTCCCCGCCCTTCGCGCGGGATCAGGAGCAGGCCTGTGCGATCGCCCAAAAATCCTCGGCCTTGAGGCTGGCGCCCCCGACCAGCGCGCCGTCCACGTTCGGCACGGACATGAGCTCGGCCGCATTCGACGGCTTGACCGACCCGCCGTAGAGGATGCGGACACGATCCGCATCCGACATCTGTCGGCACAGCTCGGCGCGGATGTGCCGATGAACCTCCGCGACGTCGGCAGCGGTCGGCGTCCGCCCCGTGCCGATCGCCCATACCGGCTCGTACGCGATAACCGTGTTGTCGGCCGTCGCCCCCTTGGGCACCGATCCCGCCAGCTGCCGGGTGCAGACCGCGAGCGCGTGGCCGGCATCGCGCTCGGCCTCCGTCTCGCCGATGCAGATGATGGCGGCTAGGCCCGCGCGGTGAGCGGCGGCGGCCTTCTCGGCAACCACGAGATCGATCTCCCCGTGGTTCTGCCGCCGCTCTGAATGGCCGACGATCACATGGGAGCAGCCGAGATCGGCCAACATGGGGGCGGCAATGTCGCCGGTATGGGCGCCCTTAGGCTCGGCATGACAATCCTGCCCGCCGAGCAGGACTCCAGAGCCGGCGATCACATTGCCGACCGCATCGATGAGGGTCGCCGGCGGGCAGATCAGAAGATCGAATGCCGGGTCGTTCTCCTGGGCGTACCGCATCCCAAGATCGCGGGCGAGCTCGATTCCCTCACCCTTCAGGCAGTTCATCTTCCAGTTACCGGCAATCAGCTTGCGCATCGGGCGGTTCCCCCATCAGTCCTTCGGCGGACGCAATCGATATCAGTACCCGCCTGTGAACGCCAGCCGGAGGTCCGGGATCCGGCGCCCGCAGGGCCCGCCTGGCCATCGCTGTTGCCGCGGAGCGGGTACCCTCTCTATGATCCCGCCACTAAGGCGTCAGCGCCAGGGACATTACAGACTCTGAATCGAAAACGAGATCATGCTTCAGGCCATCCGCGGCAAAGCCGGCTCCTGGATCGTCAAGATCCTCTTCGTTTTCCTGATCCTGAGCTTCGGGGTCTGGGGCGTTGGCGATATGTTCCGAAGCGGCGGGCCGGACCAGACCGTCGCCGAGATCGGCGATATCGAGATCTCCGTCGCCGATGTCGACCGGGCGACGCGGCAGAGCGTCGAGCAGATGCGGCAGCTTTTCGGACCGGATTTCGGCATGGAGCAGGCGGCCGCGATGGGACTGGTCGACCGGGCGCTGGACACGCTCGTCACGTCGGCCTTGCTGGACCAGGCGGCGGCCGATTTTGGGATCGTGCCGCCGGATTCCCTGATCGCAGACGAGATCCGGGCGACGCCGGCCTTCCACGATCCGTCGGGCCGCTTCAGCCGCGATATCTTCCTCGGCCTTCTGGCGCGGAACGGGTTGAACGAGCAGGGC
>JAJUFW010000145.1 GCA_029263555.1 Alphaproteobacteria bacterium | reverse complement strand
GCGCCCCCGGCGAGGTGGTCGTCGTAGAACGGGAAGGGCCGCAGAGCGTGCTGCTCATGGCGCAGCAGGGTATCCCGCGGGAGCATCCCGATTACTACCCGGCCATGGTCATGAACTACCTGCTGGGCGGCGGCGGGTTCGAAAGCCGGCTCACCGAGGAGCTGCGGGCGAAGCGAGGCCTGACCTACGGGGTCAGCAGCCAGTTCGTCCAGTTCGAACATGCCGACCTGCTGATGGTCCAAAGCGCGCTCTCGAACCAAAATGTGGGCGAGGCGCTGCGGCTGATCCGCGCGGAATGGCAGCGCATGAAGGACGAAGGCGTCAGCGAGGAGGAACTGCAGAACGCCAAGGTCTACCTGACCGGCTCGTTTCCCCTGAACCTGACGTCCACCGGCCGGATCTCGTCCATACTGCTCGGCATGCAGCTCGACGATCTCGGGATCGATTATTTGGACACCCGCAACGCCAAGGTCGAAGCCGTGACCGTGGAAGATCTGGGACGGGTGGCGGCCACGCTTCTCGACCCGGAGGCCCTGACCACGGTCATCGTCGGAAAGCCCGACGGCGTCGAGGCGGACCGGGTCGTGCCCGCCTCGGAGCTCGCCGCGCGGGAGCTGGGCCGCGGCCGGTCCTGACGGAAGTTCCGTTCCTCATCCCTCGGAGCCAAGCGATGTCAGAACTTACGCGATCGCCGGCCTGGCAGGCCCTGGACCGTCATCATCGCGAGATCCGCGATCTCAGCCTGCGGGAGCTTTTCGCCCGCGATCCGGAACGGTTCCGGCGCCTGTCGCTCGGCCTCGACGGCTTCCTGCTCGACTATTCGAAGAACCGGGTGACTGACGAGACGCTCCGGCTCCTCTTCGATCTCGCCCGCCAGCAGAAGGTCGAGGCTTTGCGTGATGCGATGTTCGCGGGCGAGCCGATCAACCGCACCGAAAACCGGCCGGTCCTGCACGTCGCGCTAAGGAACCGCTCGAACCGGCCGATCCTGGTCGACGGAACCGACGTGATGCCGGCGGTGAACGCCGTTCTCGACCAGATGCGGCGCTTCTCGGATGCGGTCCGGGACGGGCGCTGGACCGGCCACACCGGCAAGCGGATCGCCGATGTGGTCAATATCGGCATCGGCGGTTCCGATCTCGGCCCCGTCATGGTCAGCGAGGCGCTGAAGCCCTATCACCATCCGGAGATCAGACTGCACTTCGTTTCCAACGTCGATGGAACCCACATCGCCGAGACGCTGAAAGGGCTGGATCCGGAGACGACGCTCTTCATTGTGGCCTCGAAGACCTTCACGACCCAGGAGACCCTGACCAACGCCCATACCGCCCGGGACTGGTTCCTGGCCGGGGGACGCCCGGAAAGCGCGATCGCCCGCCATTTCGTCGCGCTTTCGACCAACCGCGAGGCCGTCACCGCCATCGGCATCGATCCAGAAAACATGATCGTGTTCTGGGACTGGGTCGGCGGACGCTATTCGGTCTGGTCGGCGATCGGCCTGCCCGTGGCGATCGCCATCGGCATGGACCGGTTCGAGGAGCTGCTCGCCGGCGCCCACGAGATGGACGAGCATTTCCGGACCGCGCCGCTCGAGAGGAACATGCCTGTGATCCTGGCGCTCCTCGGCGTCTGGTACGGCAACTTCTTCGGCGCCGAAGGCCATGCCGTCCTGCCCTATGACCAGTATCTCCACCGCTTCCCGGCCTATCTCCAGCAGGCCGACATGGAGAGCAACGGCAAGTCGGTGGACCGCGAAGGAAGGCGGGTCGACTACCAGACCGGGCCGATCCTGTTCGGCGAGCCGGGGACCAACGGGCAGCACGCCTTCTATCAGCTGATCCACCAGGGCACGAAGCTGATCCCTTGCGACTTCATCGCGCCGTGCCGGAGCCATAACCCGCTGGGCCGACACCACCCGATTCTGCTGTCGAACTTCCTGGCCCAGACCGAGGCACTCGCCTTCGGCAAGACCGAGGAAGAGGCGCGGGCCGAGCTCGAGGCGTCCGGACTGTCGGGAGAAGCGCTGGAGTTCCTCGTGCCCCACAAGGTCTTCGCCGGCAACCGGCCGACCAACTCGATCCTGCTGCGCCAGATCGATCCCCGGTCGCTCGGCATCCTGATCGCGCTCTACGAGCACAAGATCTTCGTCCAGGGCGCGATCTGGAACATATACTCCTTCGACCAGTGGGGGGTCGAACTGGGCAAGCAGCTGGCGAAGAAGATCCTGCCGGAGCTGGAGGGCGAGGGCGAGGCGACGGGCCATGACAGCTCGACGAACGGCCTGATCGCCTGGATCCGCGCCAACCGCTAGCCCGTCTCTCCGGCAGCCGGAAAGGCACTGTCCTGCCGCCATGTTGCCCGGTTCCGGTGCCAGCATCTGGGGCGCCGGGTCGGTAGGGGGCACAGGACCGGAGCCGCCCGGCCGCCATTCGCCGAACGAAACCGATCCGAAGGGGGAAAGCGAAGATGTGTCTCAAGCACGGGGGCGCCGGGACCTGCGCAAGCGGCGACGATTCTCCGGCGCTTGGCCGCCGGGCCATGATGACCGCGCTCGCGGGGGTCTCGGGGCTTGCACTCGCCGGCTGCACGACCGGCCTCGACCTTGCGAAAAGCGTGCCCAACGTCGTCTCGCCGCAGCAGGAGGTCCAGCTCGGCGTCGAGCAGTGGCAGCGCATCCGGCAGGAGGAGCCCGTCTCCCAGAACGCCGGCATGCAGAATGCGCTCAAGACTGTGGGCAGCCGGCTGCTCGCGGCGGCCGGGGAGAACCCGGCGGACTGGGAGATGGTGGTCTTCGCCAGCGAGGAGGCGAACGCCTTCGCCCTGCCCGGCGGAAAGATCGGGGTCTATGAGGGCATCTTCCGCTACATGGATAACGACGCTCAACTCGCCGCCGTGGTCGGGCACGAGATCGGCCACAACCAGGCCCGCCATGCCGCCCGGCGGCTCAGCACCTCGGCCGCGACGGATCTCGGGGTGCAGACGATCGGCGCCCTGCTCAGCGTCGGCAATGTCGCCTATGCGAACGAGATCGCGGGCCTGCTCGGCGTCGGCGCCCAGTACGGGATCATCCTGCCCTATTCGCGGGACCAGGAGCTGGAGGCCGACCGGATCGGCCTCATCCTGATGGCCCGGGCCGGCTACGACCCGCGCGAGGCCCTCGCCTTCTGGCAGAACATGGAATCCGCCGGCGCCCGGTCGCCGGAATTCGCCTCCACCCACCCGGCGCCGGCCAGCCGGATCGCCCAGCTCGAAAGCCTGTTGCCGGAGGCTCTCGCCATCTATCAGTCCTGAGGGACCATCCCCGGCGGGGCGCCTTCCGGCTCGTCAGCAAGAGGCCGTATCGGCTACCATATGTAGATGGCTCCCACTCCTCAGACCCCCAGGACCATTCGTCGCCTGCCGCCGACCCTGGTCAACAGGATCGCGGCCGGCGAGGTCATCGAGCGGCCCGCCGCGGCGATCAAGGAACTGGTCGAGAATTCCATCGATGCCGGCGCGACCCGCGTCGACATCGTGCTGCGCGACGGCGGCCGGACATATATCTCGGTCACCGACGACGGCTGCGGCATGTCGGCGGAGGAGCTGCTGCTCGCGGTCGAGCGTCACGCGACCTCGAAGCTGGAGGGCGAGGATCTCCTGCGGATCGCGACGCTCGGCTTCCGCGGGGAGGCGCTCCCCTCCATCGGCGCCGTCAGCCGCATGACGCTGACCAGTCGCGCCCGGGGGGCGGACGCGGCATGGTCGCTTGCGGTCGAGGGCGGAGTCGTCGGCCCGCCGGCGCCGGCGGCGCTCGCGACCGGGACCCGGATCGAGGTGCGGGACCTGTTCTACGCCACCCCGGCCCGGCTGAAGTTCCTCAAGTCCGAACGGACGGAAACCGCGGCCGCGATCGACACGGTCGAGCGGCTGGCCATGGCCTATCCCGGCATATCCTTCACCCTGTCGGATGACCGACGGACGCCGATCCGGCTTTCCGCCGCCCAGGGCGATCTCCTGGACGCGCGCCTTGCCCGGCTGGGGGCGGTCCTGGGGCGCGACTTCGCCGACAATTCCGTGCCGATCGACGCGGCGAGGGAAGGGGTCCGGTTGACCGGCCATGCGGCCCTGCCGACGCTGAACAAGCCGACCACCCAGGGGCAGTACCTGTTCGTCAACGGCCGGCCGGTCCGCGACAAGCTGCTGCTGGGGGCGCTGCGCGGCGCCTATGCGGATTTCCTGGCGCGCGACCGGCATCCGATGGCGGTCCTGTTCATCGACCTGCCCTTCGAACAGGTCGACGTCAACGTCCATCCGACCAAGGCCGAGGTCCGGTTCCGGGACAGCCAGATGGTGCGCGGGCTGATCGTGACGGCGATCCGTCACGCGTTGGCGCAGGCAGGTCACCGTGCCTCCTCCACCGTCGCGGCCGCGACCATCGAATCGTTCCGGCCACAGGCGGCGCCGCCGGCCGTGCCGGCTGCCCGGTACCCGACCGGTCTCGGTTGGGGAAGGGCGCCGGTTCCTGCCACGCCGCCCGCCCGGCTGATGGAGGAGGCGGCGTCCTGGTTCGCGCCGCTGACCGTTCCATCGGCCCGGCCGGGCGATGCCGGCGAGGATGCGGCGGCAGCTCCGGAACCTGCGGTTCGCCATCCCCTGGGCGCGGCGCGGGCTCAGGTCCACGCCAACTACATCGTCGCCCAGACCGAGGACGGGATCGTCATCGTCGACCAGCACGCGGCGCATGAGCGTCTGGTCTATGAGCGCATGAAGCAGGCGCTGATCGACGGCGGCGTCAAGCGGCAGGGCCTGCTGCTGCCGGAGGTGGTCGAGCTGCCGGAGCAGGCGGTCGACCGCCTGCTCGCTCGCGAGGCGGAGCTGGCCGAGCTGGGGCTGGTGCTGGAGGGTTTCGGGCCCGGTGCGGTCGTCGTACGCGAAGTCCCGGCGCTTCTGGGCCAGACCGACGTACAGGGGCTTGTGCGCGACCTGGCGGACGAGCTGGCGGAGTTGGACCAGGCGACCTCGCTGCGCGAGCGTCTGGATGCCGTCTGCTCGTCGATGGCCTGCCACGGAAGCGTCCGTTCGGGACGCCGGCTGACGGTGGAGGAGATGAACGCCCTTCTCCGCCAGATGGAGGCGACGCCCCATTCGGGACAATGCAATCACGGCCGCCCGACCTATGTGGAGCTCAAGCTCGCGGATATAGAGCGGCTGTTCGGACGGCGCTGACCGGCGGCCCGGGAGCCGTCAGTCGGGGGAGTTGCCCGGCATCTGTTCCAGGCCGTCGGTGATCTCGTAATAGTCGCTCTTGTCGGCGACGAAGATGTGGCGGACGGTCTTGAGCCCGGTCGGCGGGTCGATGGTGCCGGCCGCGATGTCGATCGTGCGCGCCTTCTCGGCATGCCAGAACAGGCTCGATCCGCATTCTTGGCAGAAGCCGCGACGCGCCTTTTCCGAGGACTGGTACCATTTAAGCCCGCGGCTCTCGGTGAGCCGGAGATCGGTCAGGCCGGTGCTGGTATAGGCTGCGACATGCCCGTGGCTGCGCAGACACATCCGGCAGTGGCAGTCGACCACGTCGCGCAGCGCGCCGGTGACCTGGTACTGGACGGCTCCGCACAGGCAGCGCCCCGTAGCCCTCACTTCAGCCATCGTCCTCCCTCCGTCTTCAGGAACAGGACCGCGGTGTCACCATAACGCCGTTCGTCCAGCAGGGTGAACCCCGCCGGGGGAACGAAGGTGTCGGCCTTGGACAGCTCCACGACGGCGAGCGCCCCGTCGGCAAGCCAGCCGGCGGCGGCCAGGGCCTGCAGGGCGGGCGCGGCGAGATCGCGCCCGTATGGCGGGTCGAGAAAGCACAAGCTTGCCTGGAACCGGGCGGCCGGCGGCTTCAGGGCATCGGCCCGGATCACGGCCGCACGCCCGCCTTCGCCGAGCCGGTCGACATTGCGCCGGGCGATGCCGAGCGATCCCGGGCTCAGATCCATGAGCACGGCCCGCTCCGCGCCGCGGGACAGGGCCTCCAGCGCCAGGGCGCCGGTGCCGCAGAAGGCGTCCAGCACCTGCGCGCCGTTCAGCGGATCGCCGACATCCTCCCCCCAGTCAGCATGGGCCAGCACGTTGAAGATCGCTTCCCGGACCCGGTCCGTCGTCGGGCGGACGTTCCTCCCGGGTGGCGCGTCGATCTGCCGGCCCCTATGTCGGCCGCCGACGATTCGCATCGGATGCCCCGGACTTCTTGAGGAAGGCGCCGAGCTGGTCGCGCAGTACGTTCGGCCGGATCTCGTCGACCGCGCCCTTGTCCAGATTGCCAAGCTGGAAGGGGCCGTAGGCGACGCGGATCAGGCGCGTGACCGTGAGGCCGATGCTTTCCATCACCTTGCGGACCTCCCGGTTCTTGCCCTCGCGCAGGGTCACGGTCAGCCAGGCGTTGCTCCCCTGCCGGCGGTCCAGGGTGGCCTCGATGGGGCCGTACTGGATGCCGGAAACGGTGGTGCCGCGCGCGAGGCCGGCCAGCGTCTTCTCGTCGACCTCGCCATGGACGCGGACCCGGTAGCGCCGCGACCACCCGGTCGAGGGCAGCTCCAGATAGCGGGCCAGCGCGCCGTCGTTGGTCAAGAGGAGAAGCCCCTCGCTGTTGATGTCGAGCCTGCCGACCGAGACGACCCTGGGGAGGGAGGCGGGCAGCCGCTCGAATACGGTTGGGCGGCCCTTCTCGTCGCGGGCGGTGGTGACGAGCCCGGCCGGCTTGTGATAGCGCCAGACGCGCGTCGGCTGCCGTTCGGGCAGAGGCTTGCCGTCGACCATCACCTGGTCGTCGGGGCCGACGGTAACCGCGGGGCTGGTCAGGACGGTGCCGTTCACGGCGACGCGCCCCTCGGCGATCCAGCGTTCGGCGTCGCGGCGGGAGCAGAGGCCTGCGCGGGCCAGCACCTTGGCGATTCGGTCCCGGCCTTCGGACGGCGGCATTTCGGAGGAATGATCGGTCATGGCGCCACCCTATACACGAAGCGCGGCATCGGCCAAAGTCGCGGCCATGGAAACCATCGACGAAACGAAGCGGTTCATGGATCTCGCCTTCGCCGAGGCCGAGGCGGCCGCGACCCGCGGCGAGGTCCCGGTCGGCGCCGTCCTGGTCGACGCGGAGACCGGCCGGGTGCTGGCCGCGGCTGGCAACCGGACCGAGGAGCTGGCCGACCCGACCGCCCAT
>JAJUFW010000405.1 GCA_029263555.1 Alphaproteobacteria bacterium | reverse complement strand
CCGGGCCCCGGCGCGCATGGCGAGGAATATCGCACACCTCGCGCAATTGTCAGCGGGAAATCTCGTTATGCGGGAAAATTCACGGGGCCGGTCGGGCATCCCGTGCGGCGCTTATGCCGGCGCGACCGCCGCCGCATCCGGGTGCAGGCGGAAGCCCGCATCCCAGCCGAGTTCGCTCCTGGCCTTGTCGCAGGTCACGGAATCGTCCGCGCCCGCGATGTTGTAGATGCCCGGCCGGGCCTTCGTGACGGCAAGCCAGGCAGCGGATGCCGCCGCATCGACATGGACGGGCGCCGGCCCCTCAGGATTGTCGAAGCCGGTTCCCGGCCCGAAGATCCGGCCGTAGCGAAGCACCACGCCTTCGAGCGGCGGGGAATTCAGCACGGCGCGCTCGAGCGCCAGCACTCCTTCCACGGTTATGCCCCTGGAGCCCTCGGCTCGGACGTCCAGCGGATCGTCCTCGCCATGAGGTTCCGGTCCCGGCGCGTAGACCCAGGCGATGCTCTGGGCAATCATCCGCTTCGCTCCGCTCTTGAGCGCCGCGGCAACTAGGTTGCTGGTTCCCTCCGACCGGACGCGCGCGTTTCGTTTGACCGCCTCCCCCATCCTTGCCGGGTCCAGTCCGGGCGGCAGGTCGGTCAGTTGATGGATGACGATCTCCGGACGGACGGCTGCCATGACTTCCTCGAGGCGAGGGCCGTCGAACACGTCGACGACGATCGGCCGAACGCCCAGCGCCCGCAGCGCCTCGACCTTCTCGGGCGATCGGGTCGTCCCGTAAACGTCGTAACCATCGGCGAGAAGCAGCGGCGCCAGGCGCCGGCCGATCGCGCCGCCTGCTCCGGCGAGGAAGATCGTCTTCGTCATGGGTTTCCGGTCCTTGCGCGGGCGCCGTCCCGGCGGACGTTTCGCCGCCGTTTCCTGGAGGTGGAACAAAGGCAGGACCGGAACGAATATCTCATCCGAGGCACAGTCGCCAATATCGACTCTGCCCTGGCCGGCGGCGCGCCTCAGTTCAGCCGGGCGGAGAGGCTCAGAGGCAGGGCGTTAGGTATCGCGAAGTTCATGGCGAGCGCCCTGCGGAACCGCTTGCCGGAGAAGTTGCCGATATTGGCGCGGGGGATTTCCAGCGGATCCTTCATGAGCGAAAGCGTCCCCGCGCGCGTCGTGAACGCCGCGGCGTACCCCGCCTCCCGGGCGAGAGCGACGGATGTCCCGTCGAAGTTTCCGAAGGGATAGGCGAACATGTCGACCGGCCGGCCGCAGACCTCCTCGCAAGCCTTCCGGCACCGAAGGATCTCGGCGCGCTGTCCGTCCGGACCCAGCGCCGGCAGGGAAGGATGGCTCATGGTATGGGCACCGATTTCCATAAGTCCGCCGGCCGCCATCCGAGCCGCCTGCTCCGCGCTCATGGCCCGGTTGGACCGGTCATCGCCATCAGCGATGTCCGCCCACTCCGCAAGTCGGCCGAGGCATTCGTCGCGCCGGATTTCGTCCAGGACCAGCAGCCTGCGCCACAACGCGTAATAGAGGGCCTTCCGGCCCCTTTCGTCGATGTTCGCAGAGGCGGCCGCGCCCGCGTTCCGCCACAGGAATCTCTCGTCACCGATGTCGAGCATCAGCGCGGGCGGCAGCTCCGGGGGATCGAAGACGATCCGGGTCAGCTTGTCCCACCAGAATTCGCGGTTGCGGCCAAGGGCGTCCGCGACGAGGAAGGTCGTAGCCGGGCACTGGAATTCGGCGAGGATGGGCAGCGCGTTCTCGAAGACGTCGACATACCCGTCGTCGAAGGTGATCGCGACCATGCCCGTTCCCCTGCCCTGCCGGGCCTCCTCGAGCAGCGTCCTCAGGGGAACGACCCGGCGGGTCTCCGACAGGATGCGGACATGCTCGCGGAAGTTCTCGGGCGTGACTGCCAGTTCCCAAGGGTCGTTCCTGAGATTCGCCACACGATGGTACATGAGGACGATCGGCTCCCTGGGAGACAGAACCGATCGGGCCAGGGTTTCAAGCCGATTTCGCCACTTCATCGTGCCCTCCTCGTCGCTGGCCAGCCTCGGGTCGGGGAAGGCATGGCGCATCCAGGAACCGCCGCCAGGAGGCCGAAGCGGCCCCGGGCGGCAACATCCGTCCGTCGGATCTCATGGCGCATAGCCCCCCAGCCGGAACCCGCACCCCTGCAGCATCCGCGAAAACCAGCCTGCTCCGCTCCCGGCCGGCGCTTGCCTTTCCGCCGCGGTGAGCGCCATGGCGAGGAAGAGCACCAGGGTAAGAAGCGTCGGCACCGACGCGATATGAGCCTCGGTGGCGCCCAGGATCATCAGATACGGGATCAGGTAGGACGAAAGCGTCCGGCTCTGTTCTGTCAGCCAACGACAGCAAAGCACGGCAAGGGCGAATGTCAGCGGCACGGCCCCGACAAGGCCCGTGGTGAGCAGCGCCTGAAGCAGAAGGTTGTGGGCGTTGTACCCGGCGTCCGCGTTCCCGTACCACCCCCGTGACAGGACGGCCTCGGCGCTGTTGAAGCCGTAGCCGAGCAGCGGACGGTCCAGGAACGTGTCCCAGACGAACAGCCACAGATCGGTTCTGCCGGTCAGGGTCAGGATCTCGCGCGCATCGCCGGAACGGCTGAACGAGCCCAGCATTCCGTCGAACCGCGGCATCAGCCCCAATCCGAATACCAGCGCAATTCCGGCCGCGCCTAATCCCGACAGTACGATCCCGGCGGGCAATGAGCGCCGTTGCCGGAGCCATACCGCACCGACCGAAAGCGCCAGCGCCAGCGCGGTGGTGCGGCTGCCGGTAGCCAGAATCGTCGCGGCGCCGAGGAGCCCGAACACCCACGCCAGACGCCGATCGAGATAGCCTCGGGCCGCGGCCGGGAGCACGACGCAGAGCAGGCAGGCGGCCTCCACCGCCAGCATGTTCGGATGGGAAGATAGGCCCATGAGGCGGTGGTCCTCGTCGCCCTCCTGCAAGGGGAGGAAGGCGCTTTCGGGCATCGCCACGGCAGAGATCCACGACGCCGCGAGATAGAGCGCAAGCCCGTGGCAGAGGATGAGCATGATGTCGCGCTCGCTGCATCTGGCGACGATGAGGCAAGCGAACAGGAGATAGGCCAGCAGGCCGAGGGCGCAGGCCGCGGAATAGGCGGGCACCGGAGAATAGAGACTGGACAGGATGCCGATGCCGGTAAAGGACAGGACAGCGAGGAGCGCCCGGTCGCGCAGAAGCCCGGCGTAGATCCGAAAGGTCAGCGCGCAGGTCAGCAGAAGCATCGCCCAGAGGCCGAGCTTCAGCCCGTTCTGCCAGTCGAGGCCGACCGCGCCGATCTCGCGGCTTCGGAAGCTGATCGCCGGAAGGACGGCGACGACGGCGAGCAGTCCCGCCATGGCCCACCGGCGGCCCTGCACGACGGCGAGGAAGCCGAAGCCGCCCGCGGCCACGCAAACGATCGCAACGGGCAAGAGATAAGCGACCACGTCCCTCTGCCCTGCCAGGAGCCAGGCGGCCCACGCGGTCGCGACAGCGAACCCCGCCAGCCAATCGAGACAGCCGATCCGACCTCTCATTACTTCCCCT
>JAJUFW010000634.1 GCA_029263555.1 Alphaproteobacteria bacterium | reverse complement strand
CGGAATGCCGTCGAGGCCGGAGCCGGCACGATCGCCCTGGATGCGGAAGAGGGCCCGGACGGGGTTTCGATCACGGTGGCGGACGACGGCCCGGGCCTGCCGCAGAGGGCGAGGGCGCATCTCTTCCAGCCCTTTGCCGGCGCTTCCCGGCCGGGAGGAACTGGACTCGGCCTTGCGATCGCCAGGGAGATCATGGTCGCCCACCGGGGGGACCTGAGCCTGGTCGAGACGACCGGCCGGGGCACCTGCTTCCGGCTGGATCTGCCGGGGTGAGTGCGGCGCGCGCGGGCTCCTGCACGTCTTGCGGGAATCCCGGCGGGGGGCCTATGGTCCGGCCGGACGATCTTCGGAGACTCACTCATGTCATGGAATCCCGGCCAGTACCTGAAATTCGCCGAACCGCGGTTTCGGCCCGGGCTGGATCTCATGGCGCGCGTTCCCGATCTGCCGGCGCGGCGCGTCGTCGACCTCGGCTGCGGAACGGGGCAGCTTACGGCGATGCTGTCGGCGCGCTTCCCCCAGGCGCGGACGACCGGGGTCGACAACTCGCGCGACATGCTGGCGAAGGCCCGGGCCGAGCATCCGGCCGAAAGCTGGCCCCATCTCGACTGGCATGAGGCCGACATCGCGTCCTGGGCTCCGGAGGAGCCCTTGGATCTCCTGTTTTCGAACGCGGCGCTGCAATGGGTGACCGATCACCGGACGCTCTTCCCGCGGCTTCTGCAATGCGTCGCGCCGGGCGGCATTCTCGCGGTCCAAGTGCCCACCAACTTCTCCGCTCCCTCTCACGTCCTCCTGCGCAAGACGGTCGAGGAGAGAGACTTGAGCGACCGCATCACCCTGCGGCACGACCCGGTCCTGACGGCTGAGGGATATTACGACCTCCTGGCGCCGCGGGCCGCCCGGGTCGAGATCTGGGAGACCGAATACCTGCATGTGCTGGAGGGCGAGGCGCCGGTCCTGGAATGGGTGCGCGCCACGGCCCTGCGGCCGGTGCTGGACGTCCTATCCGGCCCGGAACTCGACCGCTTCCTCGACGACTATGGGCGCCGCCTCGACGAGGCCTATCCACGCCGCGCCGACGGCAGCACCCTGTTCCCGTTCCGCCGCCTGTTCCTCCTCGCCCAGGCGCCGGCCTAGCCGCCCGGTACCGATCCTTCCCCCTCTCGGAAAGACCCCGGATCCATGACCCTGTCGGCATCGGAGACCCGCATCGTCATCACGGGCGCGATGGTCGTCCTTTTCCTGGCCGCACTGGAACAGACGATCGTCGCGACCGCGCTGCCCTCGATCGCCAACAGCCTGGGCGGGTTCGACCTCCTGTCCTGGGTCGTGACGATCTATCTGCTGACCGCCACCTGCGCCACCCTGGTGCTGGGCAAGCTCAGCGACATGTACGGGCGGCGGATCGTCCTCAATGCCTGCATCGTGACCTTCCTGGCGGCCTCGGTGCTGTGCGCCGTCGCCGATTCGATGATCATGCTGATCGCGGCCCGGGCGCTCCAGGGGCTGGGCGGCGGCGGGCTGATGACGCTGTCCCACGCCACCGTCGGCGATGCGGTCCCCCCGCGGGAGCGGGGACGATACGCCGGATATTTCGCGACCGTCTGGGCGACGGCCTCGCTGCTGGGCCCGACGCTCGGCGGGTTCCTGACCGAATATGCGGGCTGGCGCTGGGTCTTCTGGATCAACCTGCCGATCGGCCTTGCCGGACTGCTCATCACCGACCGGGTCATGCGCCGGCTGCCGCAGCAGCACCGGAAATCCCATATCCCCTATGCCGACATCGCTCTCTTCGTGGCCGGCAGCATGTCGTTCATGCTGGCCCTCACCTGGGGCGGATCGGCCTTCGCCTGGACGGATCCGCGGGTGCTGGGGGGCTTTGCCCTCAGCATCGTCTGCAGCTGGATGTTCTTCCGCCGGCAGGGTGTCTCGGCCCAGCCGATCCTGCCGCCCGGCTTCCTCAAGGACGCGGTGATCGGCCCGACCCTGGTCGCGGCCTTCCTGGCCTTCGGCGTCTATATCGTGATGGCGGTCCTGCCGCCGACCTATTTCCAGCTGGCGCTCGGCGCGCCCGCCAGCCAGGTCGGCCTCCTGATGATTCCGCTGTTGCT
>JAJUFW010000163.1 GCA_029263555.1 Alphaproteobacteria bacterium | reverse complement strand
CATCTACGTCGCCAACTGGTACTATCTGGCCTTCATCGTCACGATCGCGATCCTGCACATCGTCAACAATCTCGCGGTCCCGGTGTCGCTCACCGGCACCAAGAGCTACTCGCTCTTCTCGGGCGTGCAGGATGCGATGACCCAGTGGTGGTACGGCCACAACGCCGTCGCCTTCTTCCTCACCGCCGGCTTCCTCGGGATCATGTACTACTTCGTCCCGAAGCAGGCCGAGCGCCCGATCTGGTCCTATCGCCTGTCGATCCTGGGCTTCTTCAGCCTGATCTTCATCTATATCTGGGCGGGTCCCCACCACCTGCACTACACGGCGCTGCCGGACTGGGCGCAGACGCTCGGCATGACCTTCTCGCTCATGCTGTGGATGCCGTCCTGGGCCAGCACGGCGAACGGCATCGGCACCGTCGCCGGCCGCTGGGACCGCCTGCGCACGGATCCCGTGCTGCGCTTCCTGGTCGTTGCCGTCGGCTTCTACGGGATGAGCACCTTCGAGGGGCCGCTCATGGCCATCAAGGCGGTCAACGGACTCAGCCACTATACCGACTGGACCGTCGGCCACGTGCATTCGGGGGCGCTGGGCTGGGTCGCCTTCGTCTGCTTCGGCGCGCTCTATCACGTCGTGCCGCGGCTCTGGGGACGGGAGCGCCTCTACAGCATCAGGCTGGTCGAGCTCCACTTCTGGCTGGGGACGATCGGCATCATCCTCTACATCACCGCGATGTGGGCGTCGGGCATCATGCAGGGGCTGATGTGGCGCGCCTATGACGAGCTGGGCTTCCTTCAGTACAGCTTCGTCGAGACCGTCGCGGCGATGCATCCCTACTACGTGATCCGCGCACTCGGGGGCATCTTCTTCCTCACGGGCGTGGTCGTCATGGTCTACAACCTCGGCCGGACGATCGCCGGGCCGCGCCTCGTGCCGGCGCCGATCGCCGCCGCCGCGTAAGGAGTCGCGGCATGACCTTCATCTACAAGCTGGGCGAGCGGATCACCCGCCATTCCATGGCGCTTCTGACCGCCATCGTGATCCTCGTCTCCATCGGTGGCATCGTCGAAATCGCGCCCCTCTTCCTGATCGAGAACACGATCGAGAAGGTCGAGGGGATGCGGCCCTACACCCCGCTGGAGCTGGCCGGGCGGAACATCTACATCCGCGAAGGCTGCTACGCCTGCCACAGCCAGCAGATCCGGCCGCTCCGCGACGAGGTCGAACGCTACGGGCATTTCAGCCTGGCGGCGGAGAGCATGTACGACCACCCCTTCCAGTGGGGGTCCAAGCGGACGGGCCCGGACCTCGCGCGGGTGGGCGGCAAGTATTCCGACGAGTGGCATGTCCTTCACATGAAGGACCCGCGTTCGGTCGTGCCGGAATCGGTCATGCCGGGCTACGCCTTCCTGGCCGATACCGTCCTCGACGCCCGCGGCATCGCGGACGACCTGCGGGCGAACCGGGCGGTCGGCGTGCCCTATACCGACGAGATGATCGAAAAGGCGGCCGCTGACCTGCGGCTCCAGGCCTCGCCGGACGGCGACGCTTCGGATCTGCAGTCGCGCTATCCGGGCGCGAATGTCCGCGACTTCGACGGCAATCCCAAGGCCGTCACCGAGATGGACGCGCTCGTCGCCTATCTGCAGATGCTCGGGACGCTGGTCGACTTCCCGTCGATCCGCCACGACGACGACTTCAACCGCTGAGCGGGATCGATCCCCATGGACTACGCCACCGCTTCCGAGCTGGCCCGCATCTTCGGCCTGTTCCTCTTCTTCGCCCTGTTCGTGGGAGTCGCGGTCTGGGTTTTCCGGCCGAGCGCCCGCGCCAGGTTCGAGGCCCAGGCCCGTATCCCTCTGGAGGAGGGGAGCAACCGCGATGAGTAGCCACAGACCAGAGATCGACTCCCTCAGCGGCGAACCCTTGACGCCGCACGAATGGGACGGGATCCGCGAGCTCGACACCCCGCCGCCGCGCTGGTGGCTGCTGATCTACGCGGCCACGATCGTCTTCAGCGTCGGCTACTGGGTCGTCTACCCGGCATGGCCGACCATGGACGGCTTCACCCGGGGCCTGTTCGGCTGGAGTTCCCGCGGTGCCGTCGCCGAGGCGCTGACCGCCTCGGACGCGGCGCGTGCCGGGTTCGAGACCCGCATCCAGGCAAGCACGGTGGAGGAGATCGAGGCCGATCCCGAATTGCTGCGCTACGCCATGGCCGGCGGCCGGGCGGCGTTCCTCGACAACTGTGCGCAGTGTCATGGCACGGGCGCGCAGGGACAGGCCGGCTTCCCGTCGCTGATCGACGACGATTGGCTGTGGGGCGGAACCGCCGCCGACATCGAGCAGACGATCCGCTACGGCATCCGCTCGACCCATCCAGAAACCCGCTTCATGGAGATGCCGGCCTTCGGTGCCGACCAGCTGCTGAGCCGGGACGAGATCGCGGACGTCGCCGACTACGTGCTCACCCTCTCGGGTGCGCCGGCGACCGAGGGCGCGGCCCGGGGCGCCGAGATCTTCGCGGCCAACTGCGCGAGCTGCCACGGCGAACGCGGCGAGGGCAGCCGCGAGATGGGGGCGCCGCGGTTGAGCGACGGCATCTGGCTCTATGGTGGCGAGCGGGAGGACATCATCCGGACGGTCACCTATTCCCGGCGGGGCGTCATGCCGCACTGGGAGGACCGGCTGAGTCCGGAGGTCCTGAAGAAGCTGACCGTCTTCGTCCACTCGCTGGGCGGCGGCGAATAGGCGGAAAGGAATGGCAAGCGTCTCCGAAACGAGGGTTTCCCGGCGCACCGCCTTCGGCGCGAAGTCCCCCATCGTGCCGAAGGCGGTGACGGGCCCGGTGCGCCGCGCCAAGTGGATCGTGCTGATCGTCCTGCTCGGCATCTACTGGATCGCGCCCTGGATCCGCTGGGACCGGGGCGCGCACGCGCCGGACCAGGCCTTCCTGATCGATCTTGCGCACGGCAAGGCCTATTTCCTGTTCTTCGAGATCTGGCCGCAGGAGGTCTATGTCGTCACCGGCATCCTGATCATGATGGCGGTCGGGCTCTTTCTCCTGACCGCCCTGTTCGGCCGCGTCTGGTGCGGCTTCGCCTGCCCCCAGACGGTCTGGACCGATCTCTACATGCTGGTCGAGCGCTGGATCGAGGGCGACCGCGCCCGGCGCCTCCGGCTCGACGCCGCGCCCTGGACCGCGTCCAAGATCGCGAAGCGGGTCGCCAAGCATGCCGCCTGGATCGTCATCGCGGTGCTGACGGGCGGCGCCTGGGTCCTCTACTTCAACGACGCGCCGACGGTGATGGGCGAGATCCTGACCGGGACCGCGGGCGTCGGCGTCTACGCGACGATCGCGCTTCTCACCGGCACGACTTACGTGCTTGCCGGCTGGGCGCGCGAGACGGTCTGCACCTTCATGTGCCCCTATGCCCGCTTCCAGGGGGCGATGATGGACCCGGACACCGTCTCGGTTTCCTACCGGGCCTGGCGGGGCGAGCCCCGTGGCAAGCGTAAGCCCGGCGAATCCCGACCGGGACAGGGCGACTGCATCGACTGCCGCCAATGCGTCGAGGTCTGCCCGACCGGCATCGACATCCGGAACGGCCTGCAGGTGAGCTGCATCAACTGCGGCCTCTGCATCGACGCCTGCAACGCCATCATGGACCGGATGGGCTCGCCGGCGGGGCTGATCGCCTTTGATACGGAACGCAACCTGGCCGCAAGCGCCGAGGGCGGCCACGCGCCGCGCCGCTACATCCGGGTCCGGACCATGCTCTACGCCACGGTCTATGCCCTGGTGGGCCTTGCCATCCTCTATGCCCTGCTGACGCGGACGCCGCTGGAGGCGAGCGCCCTGCCGGACCGCAACCCGCTCTTCGTCACGCTGTCGGACGGTTCGATCCGCAACGGCTACACGCTCAAGCTGCTCAACCGCACCCAGAAGCCGCAGACGGTCGTGATCGGCCATCATGGACTGCCGGGGGCGGAGATCGCCTTCGTCGGGACCGACGACCGGGGCGGCAGGGCGGTCACCGTCGCGCCGGATTCCGTCGCCTCGCTCAGGGCCTATGTCACCGTTCCGCAGAGCGCCTGGACGGGTGGGCCGGTCGATTTCGAATTCGAACTGGAAAGCGCCGGGGGAGATTACCGGGCCACCGCCCCGGCGCGCTTCGAGGGACCATGACGCCATGACCAACGCTGCCGAAAACAGCCGGAGCACACGCTGGATCCCGTATGCGTTCTTCGGAGTCTTCCTGTGCTTCCTGATCGCGGACGTCTTCTTCGTCGCGCTCGCGGTCCGAAGCGACCCCGGGACCGACACGGCGAACGCCTTCGAAAAGGGGATTGCCCACAACGCCCTGCTGAAGCGGGCGGAAGCCCAGAAGGCGCTGGGCTGGAAGGCGGGGATCGAGCTTGCGGAGGACGGACCGGCCGTGATCCTGACCCTGGTCGACGGCGAAGGCCGGCCCGTCGCGGACGCCGATCTGGCGGGGCGTCTGGCGCGCCGGACCACGGACCGCAGCGACCGGACGCTCTTCTTCGCGCCCGCCGGCGCGGGCGTCTACCGGGCCGAGCTGACCGGGATCGAGGACGGGCTCTGGGAGCTGGCGGTCCTCGCGACCCGGGGTGCCGACAGCTTCCAGGTCGTGGAGCGGGTGGTGTTGAAATGACCGTCGCGGTCTTCGACGAGCCGGCCGCGGACGCGGTGCCGGACTGCTCCGCCTTCGTCGCCACCGAAGCGGAGAGCGGGGTCCGCCGTCTGCTCCTGCTGGTCAGCGGAATCGAATGCGCGTCGTGCATCCAGGCGATTGAGCGGGCACTCAAGGCGCAGCCCGGCGTCGTGGAGGCCCGCGTCAACTTCACGACCCGGCGGCTCCTGATCCGCTGGCGGGGCGGCGTCGAGCGCGGCGACGAGCTCGCGGCCCTGGTGGCTCGGCGCGGCTTCGGCGTGACCCCGTTCGACCCGGCCGCCAGTCAGGACGAGGGCGACGGGCAGGAGCGGGAGCTGCTTCGGGCGCTGGGCGTCGCCGGCTTCGCCTCCGGCAACATCATGACGCTATCGGTGGCGGTCTGGGGCGGCCTTGCCGAGATGGGCGAGGCCATGCGCGGCCTGCACTACTGGTTCTCGGCCCTGATCGCGCTGCCGGCCATCGTCTATGCCGGCCGGCCCTTCTACCGTTCGGCCTGGAACGCCGTCAGGCAGGGGCATGTCAACATGGACGTGCCGATCTCGCTGGGCGTCCTGCTGGCGACGGCCATGAGCCTGTTCGAGACGGTTCGCGGCGGCGAGCATGCCTATTTCGACGCGGCCGTCTGCCTGCTGTTCTTCCTGCTGGCCGGCCGCTATCTGGATCTTCGGGCGCGCGGGCGGGCGCGGGCGGCGGCGGCCCATCTCCTCTCTCTCGGCGTCCGTTCGGCCAAGGTGGTCCGGGACGACGGCAGGGTCGTGGAGACGCCGGTTTCGGAGCTTGCGCCCGGGATGACGCTGCTGGTCGGCGCCGGCGAGAAGATCGCGGCCGACGGCCTCGTCTCCGAAGGCGCCTCCGACATCGACATGAGCGCACTCTCGGGCGAAAGCCGGCCGGTGCCGGTGGAGCCGGGCACCCGCATCTTCGCCGGGACCGTCAACGCGACGGCGCCGCTCAAGGTCCGGATCACGGCGGTCGGGGAAGCGACCGTGCTGGCCGAAATCGTGAGGCTGATGGAAACGGCCGAACAGGGGCGGGCCCGTTACGTCGTCCTGGCCGACCGGGCGGCCAGATTCTACGCGCCCGTGGTGCACGGGCTGGCGCTCCTGACCTTCATCGGCTGGATGCTGGCGGCGGGCGAATGGCAGCCGGCGCTTCTCAACGCCGTCGCCGTCCTGATCGTCACCTGCCCCTGTGCCCTGGGGCTGGCCGTCCCGGCGGTGCAGGTCGTCGCCAGCGGGCGGCTGTTCCGGCGGGGCGTCCTTTTGAAAAGCGCGACCGCGCTGGAGCGCATCGCCGAGATCGACACCGTCGTCTTCGACAAGACGGGCACGCTGACCCTTGGCCGGCCGCAGCTGGTCGATGCGGACGCGATCGATCGGCAAGCGCTGCGCCTTGCCGCCGGCATCGCCAAGGCGAGCCGCCATCCGCTGTCCCGTGCGCTCAGCCTCGCCGATCCGGACGCGCCCCTGCCCGGAGAGGTGAGGGAACAGCCGGGCTGCGGGCTCGAGGCGGTGGTCGACGGGGTGACCGTCCGGCTGGGCAGCCGCCTCTGGTGCGGCGTTCTGGCCGAGGCCGGGCCGGAGGATGCCGGGTCGGAAATCTGGCTCACCCGTCCGGGGCACGAGCCCGTGCGCTTCACGTTCCAGGACCGGCTGCGCCCGGAGGCGGCCAAGGTGATCGCGAAGCTGCGTGAGGCGGGCTGCCGGATCGTGCTCCTGTCCGGCGACCGGCACGAGGTCGTCAGCCGGCTTGCCCGGGAGGTCGACATCGATGACTGGCAGGCCGGATGCCTGCCCGCGGACAAGGTCAGGCGGCTGAACAGCCTGGCCGCGGCCGGCTCCAAGGTGCTGATGGTCGGCGACGGGCTCAACGACGCGCCGGCGCTGGCGGCCGCCTACGCCTCGATGTCGCCAGCAAGCGCCGCGGACATCAGCCAGGTCGCCGCGGACGCCGTGTTCCAGGGGGAGACGCTGATGCCGGTCGCCGAGACGCTGAAGGTTGCCCGCGCCGCCCGGCGCCTGGTGCGGCAGAATTTCGCACTGTCGATCCTCTACAACGTCGTGACCGTACCTTTGGCGGTGGCGGGCTTCGTCACGCCCCTGGTCGCGGCGATCGCCATGTCGGCGTCCTCGGTCATGGTGGT
>JAJUFW010000428.1 GCA_029263555.1 Alphaproteobacteria bacterium | reverse complement strand
TCGCCCGCCGGCTGATCGAGGACTGGATCGCCTCGGGCGGCTGACGCGGCTCGTCATTGCCCGGGGCGGCCCGGGACGGCAAACTGGCCGGAGACGACCGGATCGGGCGTGGCGTCGCGCCGGTCGACGGTCGGATGCAGCATAGTTGTAATCAAGAAAACCCGGAGGGCAGAGGGTATGGACGTGCGTGCGGCGGTGGCGTTCGAGGCGGGGAAGCCGCTTTCGATCGAGACGGTGCAGCTGGAGGGCCCGCGGGAGGGCGAGGTTCTGGTGGAGGTGAAGGCGACGGGGGTGTGCCACACCGATGCCTACACCTTGTCTGGGGCGGATCCGGAGGGTCTGTTTCCGGCGATTCTGGGTCATGAGGGGGCGGGCGTGGTGGTCGAGGTCGGTCCCGGGGTCACGTCGGTGCGTCCGGGCGACCATGTGATACCGCTCTACACCCCGGAATGCCGGGAATGCGAATACTGCCTGAGCCGCAAGACCAATCTGTGCCAGAAGATCCGGGCGACGCAGGGGCGCGGGGTGATGCCGGACGGCACCAGCCGGTTCTCGCTGGGCGGCAAGCCGCTGCTGCACTACATGGGCACCTCGACCTTCGCCAACTACACGGTGCTGCCGGAGATCGCGGTGGCGCGGATCCGGCCGGACGCGCCGTTCGACAAGGTCTGCTACATCGGCTGCGGGGTGACCACGGGCATCGGCGCGGTGCTGTGGACGGCCAAGGTCGAGCCGGGGGCGACGGTGGTGGTGTTCGGGCTCGGCGGCATCGGCCTCAACGTCATCCAGGGGGCGCGCATGGTCGGGGCCGGGATGATCGTCGGGGTCGACATCAACCCGGCGCGCGAGGCCCTGGCCCGGCGCTTCGGCATGACCCATTTCGTCAACCCGGCGACACTCGGCGACAGCGACCTGGTCGGCCATCTGGTCGAGCTGACCGGCGGCGGCGCCGACTATTCCTTCGAATGCATCGGCAATGTCCGGACCATGCGCCAGGCGCTCGAATGCTGCCACAAGGGCTGGGGCGTCTCGGTCATCATCGGCGTCGCCGGCGCCCGCGAGGAGATAAACACCCGGCCGTTACAACTGGTGACCCGCCGGGGCAGGAAGGGCGCCGCCCTCGGCGGCGCCCGCCGCCGCACCGACGTGCCCAAGATAGTCGACTGGTACATGGAGGGCCGCATCAACATCGACGACCTGAACACCCACACCATGCCCCTCGACCGAATCAACGAGGCCTTCGACCTCATGCACCAGGGCAAGTCCATCCGATCCGTCGTCACATTCTGACCCGGACGGGGTCCCGGCCGGAAGCCGGCCGGACCCCGCATCTGCCGATACGGTCCCGAACCCGCGGGCCGGCAGCCATCCAGGAGATCCAGTCACCATGCAGACCCTCAAGGAGCACAAGAGCTTCGGCGGGACACAGGGCGTCTACCGGCACGTCTCGGCCGCGACAGGGACTGAGATGGATGTGGCCATCTATGTTCCCCCCCAGGCCAAGCACGGCCCGGTCCCGGTTCTGGTCTATCTCTCGGGCCTCACCTGCACCTGGGAGAACGTCGTCACCAAGGGCGGATTCCAGGCCTATGCGGCGCAGCACGGGCTGATGGTCGTGGCGCCGGACACGAGCCCGCGCGGCTGCAACTTTCCGGGCGAAGACGACAGCTACGACTTCGGGTCGGGCGCGGGTTTCTATGTGGACGCGACGGTCGCGCCCTGGTCGCAAGCCTACCGCATGTACAGCTACGTGGTGGAGGACCTGCCGGCGCTGATCGCCACCCATTTCCCGGGCGACCTGAAGCGGCTCGGCGTCTTCGGCCACTCGATGGGCGGCCACGGCGCGCTGGTGGTCGCGCTCCGCAATCCGCAGCTCTTCCGGTCGGTGTCGGCCTTCGCGCCGATCGTCGCCCCCAGCCAGTGCCCCTGGGGGCGGAAGGCGTTCTCGGGCTATCTGGGACCGGACCGTGCCACCTGGATGCAATACGACGCGACGGAGCTGGTCCGCACGTCCGAATGGCGGACCGAGATCCTGATCGACCAGGGCACCAAGGACGAATTCCTGGACGAACAGCTGAAGCCGCAGCTGTTCATGTCGGCCTCGGAGCAATCGGCCGTGCCGGTGCGGCTGCGCCTGCAGGAGGGCTATGACCACTCCTACTACTTCATCTCGACCTTCATGGGCGACCATGTGGAGCACCACGCCCGGCTGCTGAAGGGCTGACCGGGCGACGCCGCAGCCGCGACCGGACGATGCGAAAGGGCCGCGCAACTCACGCTGCGCGGCCCTTCCAGGTCAGCCGGCCGATGTTCCCGGATCCTGGTCGAAATCGAAACGACCGGCGGAGGTTCGGCCGAATCTCAGTCGGCCACGGGGGCCTGGCTCGGATCCGTACGGAACGGATGGGCCGGATAGACGCCCATGACGTGCAGGTGCCGGGAGTAGAACTCCAGCTCCTCCAGAGCATTGCGGAGCGGCGTCTCCTCGGGATGCCCCTCGACATCGGCGTAGAACCGGGCCTGCGAGAAGCGGCCGCCGATCATGTAGCTTTCCAGCTTCGTGATGTTCACGCCATTGGTGGCGAAGCCGCCCAGCGCCTTGTAAAGCGCGGCCGGGACGCTTCGGACCTCGAAGATGAAGCTGGTGATCACCGGTCCCGACCCCGGCTTCGGCCAGCGCGGCTCGCGCGCCATGACGACGAAGCGCGTCGTATTGTGCTCGGCATCCTCGATGTCGGAGCGGAGGATCTCCAGGCCGTAGATCTGGGCCGCCAGCGAAGAGGCGATCGCCGCCTTGGTCGGATCCCCCTCCTCGGCCACCATCTTGGCGGCGCCGGCCGTGTCGGCATGGGTCATCGGCTCAAGGCCGAGCGTGCGCAGGAACTTCCGGCACTGCCCCAACGCCTGGACGTGGCTGTGCACCGTCCTGATCCGGTCGAGGGTCGTTCCGGGTAGGGCGACCAGCTGGTGGTTCACCCGCTGGAAATGCTCCTGCACGATGAAGAGACCCGAATCCGGCAGCAGGTTGTGGATGTCGGCGACCCGTCCGGCGACCGAGTTCTCGATCGGGATCATGGCTAGGCGCGCACGTCCTTCCCGCACCGCGGCGATCGTCTCCTCGAACGAGGTGCACGGCAGGGTCTTCATCTCGGGAAAGACCTGCCGGCAGGCCATGTCGGAGTTGGCTCCCGGCCAACCCTGGAAGGAGATCGTGTCAACGGGCATCGGGGAAGTCCTGGGAAGCGCGGGTGCCGGCGGCCAGAAGGGCGCGAGCCCGCTCTAGGTCCGCGGGAGTATCGACACCGAGCGGAACCGTGTCAACGAGCGCCACGTC
>JAJUFW010000039.1 GCA_029263555.1 Alphaproteobacteria bacterium | reverse complement strand
GTTCGTGACGATCGGCATCCTCATTCCGTTCGGGACGGCCGTCTACTATTCGCTGCAGCGCTACAATCTGGCCTTTCCGTTCACCCGCGGCTTCGTGTGGTTCGAGAACTATCTGGCGTTCCTCAGCGACCCGGCGTTCTGGAACACGCTTCAGGTCTCGCTCGCCTATATGGTGCTCACCGTCTCGGTCGAGCTGCTCCTGGGGCTGGGGATCGCGCTGCTGCTCGCGCCCCGCACGCTGGTCAACAACGTGATGAGCGTGCTTCTGGTCCTGCCGCTCATGATCGCGCCGGCCATCGCGGCGCTCATGTGGAAGCTGATGACCAACCCGAATTTCGGCATCCTCAGCTATCTCGTCGGGCTTGCGGGCTTTCCCGATTTCAAATGGGCCTCGGCGCCCGCATCGGCCCTCTTCACCGTCGTGCTGGTGGATGTCTGGGTCTACACCCCCTTCATGATGATCCTGCTGCTGGCCGGGCTGAGAGCCCTGCCCCGCCAGCCTTTCGAGGCCGCCGAGCTGGACGGCGTCCCGTGGACCTTCGTCTTCTTCCGCATCACGCTGCCCATGCTGATGCCCTACATCATCACGGCGGCGCTGTTCCGGATGCTGGATTCGATCCAGCAGTTCGACATCATCTACGCCATGACCCAGGGCGGACCCGGGGATCGGCTCATGGTCTTTCAGGTCCAGGCCTACCTCGAGGCCTTCACCTATACGAATATCGGCCGCTCCGCAGCGCTTCTGATGGTGCTTTGGGCGATGACCTTCGCGCTCAGCAACCTCTTCATCAAGCAGTGGCTGAAGCTGCGCGAACGGGCCCACGGGACCGCGTGAGAGGAGGCGCCGGACCATGCAGCACCATCGCCAGTCCGCCATCGCCCGGGCGATCCGGGGCGTTCTCCTGACGCTGGTCGGGCTGTTCTTCCTGTTCCCGATCTTCTGGGTCGTCCTGATGTCCTTCCAGACCAATGCGGACATCCTGAGGACCCCGCCCTCCCTGTTCTTCACCCCGACGCTCGACAACTATGTCGCCCTGATCACTGGGCAGCTCGACACCGCGGTCGGCTCGCTCAAGATCTCCTACATGCGCAACCTCTGGAACAGCCTCGTGCTGTCCTCCGCCTCGGTCGCGCTGTCGCTGCTCCTGGGGATACCGGCCGCCTACGCCTTCGCCCGCTACCGCTTCCGCCTGGGCGAGAACATCGCCTTCACGCTGCTGAGCTTCCGCTTCGCGCCCCCGCTGCTGGTGCTCCTGCCGCTCCTGCTCTATTTCCAGGATCTCGGGCTCTACGACACCTATATCGGTCTCGTCTGGGTCTACCAGCTGATCACGCTGCCGCTGATCCTGTGGATCGTCCGCGGCTATTTCGAGGACATCAGCCCCGACATCGAGCATGCCTACCGGGTGGACGGCCACGGCTGGCTTGCCACCTTCCTGAAGATCGCGGTTCCGCTGGCCCGGCCGGGAATTGCCGCCGCGGCGCTGCTGGCCTTTATCTTCGCCTGGAACAACTTCGTCTTCGCCCTGATCCTCGGGTCCTCCGACGTGCAGCCGGTGACGGTCGGAGCCCTCGCCTTCATCACCGCCTCCGGCATCCAGTACGGCCAGATTGCCGCCGGGCTGGTCCTGTCCATGCTGCCGACCTTGGTCCTGGCGCTCCTCGCCCAGCGCTATCTGGTCGAGGGGCTCTCCCTCGGCGCGGTCAAGGGGTGAGCGCCATGGCCTTCCTGGAAATCCGGAACCTGACCCGACGCTTCAAAGGGAAAGCGGTCCTGGAGGACCTCTCCCTCTCGGTTGAGCGGGGCGAGACCGTCGCCGTCTTCGGCCCTTCCGGCAGCGGCAAGACCGTGCTCCTGCGCCTCATCGCCGGGGTCGACCGGCCGGACGGGGGCGAAATCCGCCTCGACGGCGTCGATCTCACGGAGCAGCCGCCGGACCGGCGCGACATCGGCATGGCGTTCCAGAACTTCGCCCTCTATCCGCACATGTCCGCCTACGCCAACATCGCAAGCCCGCTCCGCGCCAAGGGCGCCAGCGAGGACGAGATCCGGGCGCAGGTCAGGGAAGTGGCGGCGCTGCTACGCATCGACCATGTGCTGACCCATGCGCCGCGGGAGCTGTCGAACGGGCAGAAGCAGCGGACGGCCCTCGCCCGCGCGCTCGTCCAGCGGCCCGGGGTGCTGCTGCTGGACGACCCGCTCCGCAACGTCGATGCGAAGCTCCGCTACGAGATGCGGATCGAACTGCCCCGGGTGCTGGCGCGGTTCCAGACGACGGTCCTCTACGTCACCCAGGACTATCGCGAGGCCATGGCCCTCGGCCAGCGCGTCGGGGTCCTCGAAGGCGGCTCGTTCCGGCAGATCGGACCGCCCGAAACCGTCTATGCCGAGCCTGCGACCGTCGACGTCGCCCGCCTGTTCGGCGACCCCACCATCATTCTCTTCCGGCGCAGGATCGAAAGCGACGGGAACGGTGCCTGGACCGAGTTTCTCGGCGCCCGGATCCCTGTCGGTGCGGCCGCGGACGCGGGCGCTGCCTGCCTTGTCGGCATCCGGCCCGAGCATGTGCAGGTGGCGCCCGCCCCCATCCCGGACGCCGTCGCGGTCGTCCTAGACGCGGTCACGCCGCTCAATGTCCGCACGCTCCTGCTGCTCAAGGACCGCGACGGCGAGGAGATCGTCGCGACCTGCCCGGAAGAGGACGCCGCCCGCTTCCCCCGCGGGCACCGGGACGTCTGGGCCCGCATCGACCCGAGCCGTGCGCTCGTCTTCGATGACCGCACGGGCCTGCGCCTTCCTTCCGGTCGAATCTGAGGGACGACGATGGCGGGCCTGGAACTGGACAATGTGACCAAGATCTACCGGATGCGCGGCAAGGAGCCCGTGCTGGCCGTCGACCGTCTGGACATGGCCGTCGGCGACGGCGAGATCGTCGGGCTCCTCGGCTCGTCGGGCTGCGGCAAGACCTCCACCCTGCGCATGATTGCGGGGTTCGAGGACGCGACGGCCGGGACCATCCGCCTGGGCGAGCGCGCCATCGACCGCTTGCCCCCGGCACGGCGCAACATCGCCATGGCCTTCGAGGGCTACGCGCTCTATCCGCCGCTCCGCGTGCGCGAGAATATCGGCTTCGCCCTGCTGCGCGGCCGCCATCCCCGGGGGGAGGTCGAGCGGCGGGTCGGCCAGGTAGCGGAGATGCTGGAGATCACGGACATCCTGGACCGGTATCCGCCGACCATCTCGTCCGGCCAGCAGCAGCGAACCAGCCTGGCGCGGGCCCTCATCCGCGATGCCGACCTGCACCTGCTGGACGAGCCGATGTCCCAGCTGGAACCGCAGCTTCGCGCCATCCTGCGCGCCCGCATCAAGGACTGGCTGACCGGTCGGCGGATGACGACCGTCTTCGTCACCCACGACCAGACCGAAGCGGTCGCGCTTGCCGACCGCATCGCGGTCATGGAGCAGGGCGTGCTGCAGCAGTTCGGCACGCCGGCGGAGCTCAGGGACCGCCCGGCCAACCTGTTCGTCGCCGGCTTCATCGGTGAGCCGCCGATGAATCTCTACCCGGCCGAAATCGTGGCCGACGGAGGCGGCCCGGCGATCGCCGTCCAGAGTGCCGCCGGCGCCGCCGCCTTCCGGGTCCCGCTGCCACCGGCCGATGCGGCGCCCGCCCTTCACGAGCGTCTGACGCCCGGCCAGCAGGTCCATTTCGGGATCCGTCCGCACAAGGTCAGGCTCGGAACCGGCGACCTTTCCGGCACGGTGCTCTCGAACCGCTGGCTCGGCGACCAGAGCCATATCGGCATCGACATCGGCGGCTGCCTGCTGACGGCGGTGACGCCCGATCCGGTGCCCGGCGGGGCGGACGGAACGATCGCCGTCGATCTGCCCGCAGCGGCCATTAACCTCTTCGATGCCGAGGACGGGCGCGCGCTGTTCCACGGCCTTCAGGAGGCCGGTCCATGACGCGGGAGATCATCATCGGCCTGGATGCCGGAACCTCGGTCATCAAGGCGGTCGCCTTCGGATGCGACGGCCGGCAGCTCGGCGCGGCGGCGGCGCCGAACAGCATCATCCGTGGGCCCGACGGCGCGGCCGAGCAGGACATGGGCCGAACCTGGAAGGATGTCTGCCACGTCCTGCGCGAGCTGGTCGGCGCCGTCCCCGACCTGCCGGCTCGGACCGCAGCGATCGCCGTCACGGGACAGGGCGACGGCACCTGGCTCGTCGACGGGGGCGGAGAGCCGGTGGCCCCGGCCTGGGTCTGGCTCGACTCCCGTGCCGCCGCGCTGGTCGAGGAATTCGTCCGGTCGGGGGTTGCCGCCCGCACCCATGCGATCACCGGCTGCGGCCTGAACGCCTGCCAGCAGGGCGCGCAGCTCGCCTGGCTTCACCGGAACCGGCCGGAGGTCCTGGAGCGGGCCGCAACGGCCTTCCACTGCAAGGACTGGATCTATTTCCGGATGACCGGCCGGCGGGCGACGGATGTCTCCGAAGGGATCTTCACCTTCGGCGATTTCCGGACACGGGCTTATGCGCCCGAAATCCTGGACGCGCTGGGCATTGCCGCGCTTGCCCGCCTGCTGCCGGAGCCGGTCGACGGCACGGCCGAGACGGACGCCCTCACGGCGGAGGCGGCCGAAGCGACGGGCCTGCGCGCCGGAACGCCCGTGTCCCTCGGCTTCCTGGACGTGCTCTGCACCGGGCTGGGCGGCGGGCTGTTCGAACCGGGCCGGAACGTCGGCTGTTCGATCATCGGCAGCACCGGCATGCATATGCGTCTTTTCCCGCGGCCCGAGGCGGTCACCCTGGGCGAGGAGCCGATCGGCTACACGGTGCCGTTTCCCATGCCGGGGCACGTGGTCCAGATGCAGTCGAACATGGCCGCGACCCTCAATATCGACTGGATCGTCCGGATGGGGATCGAGGCTGCGGGCATGCTGGGGGTGGAGGTCAGCCGTCACCAGGCGCTCAAGACCATCGACCGGCAGGTGCTTGAGGCCCGGCCCGGCGCCGTCCTCTACCACCCCTATATCGACGAGGCGGGCGAGCGCGGCCCGTTCTGCGACGTCCACGCCCGCGCCCAGCTCTTCGGGCTCTGCCTCGGGACGGGATATCTCGATCTGGTCCGCGGCGTCTATGAAGGGCTGGGTTTCGCGGCGCGGGACTGCTACGCGGCGATGGGTCACCGCCCGGAGGAGATCCGCATCGCCGGCGGCGCGGCAAGGAGCCGGTCGCTCAAGACGATCCTCGCCAGCGTTCTCGGCATTCCGATCCGGGAGAGCTCGCAGGAGGAGGCCGGCGCCGCCGGCGCCGCGATGATGGCCGCGGTCGCGACGGGTTTCTATCCCGACCTGGCGGCCGCATGCCGGACCTGGGTCGACCCTACGCTGGGCGCGACCATCGATCCGGATCCGCCGCTGGTCCGGCTCTATGACGAGCTGTTCGGGCTCTACCGGGATCTCAGGACGGCCGACCGGCCCCACTGGCGCCGTCTTGCCGCCATTCGAAGGGAGTTCAGATGACGATATCGATTGCCGTTATCGGCGACCGCTTCATGCGCCCCGACTTCTTCCGCGCGGCCCTGGAAGCCCTGGAAGGATCGGCCGCGTTCGACATCCGGACGATGGAACTGCCCTGGCCGGACGAGCCGATGCACCACGGCTACAAGGACGGCAAGGGGCTGGAAGGGCTGAAGGAGTATATGGGCGAGCCGGACCGGATCGCGTCCTTCATCGGCGATGCCTCTATCCTGATCAATCATCTGGCGCCGGTCACCCGGCAGATGCTGGACCGCCTGGCCGGCCTGGAGATGATCGCCGTTTCCCGCGGGGGCCCCGTGAACATAGACCTTTCGGCCGCGCGCGACCGGGGAGTGAAGGTCGTGAACGCACCGGGGCGCAACGCGAGCGCGGTTGCCGAATTCACGGTCGGCGCCATCCTAGCCGAAACCAGGCTCATCCGTGCCGGCCACGAGGCGCTGCGGCAGGGCATCTGGCGCGGCGACCTCTACCGCGCCGACGTGACCGGGCGGGAGCTTTCGGAGATGACGGTCGGCATCATCGGCTACGGCCATATCGGGACGCGGGTCGTGCGGCTTCTGAAACCGTTCGGCTGCCGCCTCGTCGTCTGCGACCCCTATGTGGACCTTTCGGAACAGGACCGGCGGGACGGCGTCGAACAGACGGATCTGGACAGCCTTCTGGAGCGATCCGACGTCGTCACCCTGCACGCCCGCGTCACGCCCGAGACGACCGGCTTCATCGGCGCGCGCCAGTTCGCGCGCATGCGCCGCGGATCCTACTTCATCAACACGGCCCGCGGACCGATGGTCGACTACGACGCGCTCTACGAGGCCCTGGCGACGCGGCATCTGGCCGGGGCGATGCTCGAGACCTTCGCGATCGAACCGGCCCCGCCGGGCTGGCCGCTCCTCAAGCTCGACAACGTGACGCTGACGCCGCATGTCGCCGGCGCCTCGATCGCCACGATCCGGAACGCCGCCGCCATGATGGCCGAGGAGGTGCGGCGTCACCTGGCCGGAGAACCCGCCCTCAATCCCGCCTGACCTGCACGAGGAGATTCCATGAAGAGCAAGGAACGCGCGGTCCGGGACGAAATCGTCGCCTCGTGCCGCAGGATGAACGAGCTTCGGATCAACCAGGGGACGTCGGGAAACGTCAGCGCCCGCTGGAAGGACGGGCTGCTGATCAGCCCGAGCGGCCTTCCCTATGACGAGATGTCGCCCGACGACATCGTGTTCCTGCGCATGGACGGAACCTATGACGGGGAGATCCGGCCGTCGTCCGAGTGGCGGTTCCACCGGGACATCATGCGGTCGCGGCCCGAGGTGAACGCGGTCGTCCACGCCCATCCGACCTATTGCACGGTGCTGGCGATCCGCGGGATGGAGATCCCGGCCCTCCACTACATGATCGCCGTCGCGGGCGGCCCGAACGTCCGCTGCGCCCCTTACGCGACCTACGGGACGGAGGAGCTGTCGCGCAACGCGCTGCAGGCCCTGGAAGGGCGTTCGTGCTGTCTCCTTGCCAATCACGGCATGATCGCCACGGGCGACAGCCTGAAGAAGGCGATGTGGCTGGCGGTCGAACTGGAGACATTGGCCCGCCAATACGTGCTCTCCCTCATGATCGGCGGTCCAAACCTCCTGACCGACGAGGAGATCGGCAACGTGATAGAACGCTTCAAGGATTACGGGCCGCGGGCCAAGGCCGACGCGGCCTGAAGAGGAGGGTATCGATGGACCCCCGGCCCCCCTTCCCGGCCACGCGACCGGAGGAGGCATTCGATCTTCTGGTCGTCGGCGGCGGAATCAACGGCACGGGCATAGCCCGCGATGCCGCGGGCCGCGGCCTCAAGGTGATGCTGTGCGAGCAGGGCGATCTCGCCGAGGGGACGTCGTCGCGAAGCGGCAAGCTGATCCATGGCGGCCTGCGCTATCTGGAATACCGCGAATTTCGCCTGGTGCGGGAGGCGCTGATCGAACGCGAGGTGCTGCTACAGGCCGCCCCGCACATCATCTGGCCGATGCGCTTCGTGCTTCCGCACACGCCGGAGCAGCGGCCGCAATGGCTGATCCGGCTGGGCCTGTTCCTCTACGACAATCTCGGCGGACGCAGGCGCCTGCCGGGGACGAGAGTGCTCGACCTCGCCCGCGATCCGGAGGGCGCCGCCCTCAAGCCCGGCTTCCGGAAGGCCTTCGAATATTCCGACTGCTGGGTAGACGACGCGCGGCTGGTCGTGCTGAACGCCCTCGACGCGCGGAACCGCGGCGCGGTCATCCTACCGCGCACCCGTTGCGCCGAGGCGCAACGGGAGAACGGGCTCTGGCGGGTCGTGATCGAGGACCGGCGCACCGGCCTGCGGCAGACGGTGCCGGCCCGCGCCGTCGTCAATGCCGCCGGCCCCTGGGTGCAGGAGGTGCTGGCCGGCATTCCGGCCGCAAGGTCCACCCGGCGCGTCCGCCTGGTCAAGGGCAGCCATCTGGTCGTGCCCAAGTTCTGGCGGGGCGAGAACTCGTATCTTCTGCAGAACGACGACCGCCGGGTCATCTTCGTCAATCCGTACGAGGACCGCTTCGCGCTGATCGGAACAACGGACATTCCGCAGGAAGGCCGTCCCGAGGAGGCCTGCGTCGACGCGGCCGAGATCGACTACCTGCTTTCGGTCCTGAACCGGTACTTCAAATGGCAGCTGGCCCCTGACGACATCGTCCACCGCTTCTCCGGCGTGCGCCCACTCTATGACGACCAGGCGGACAATCCCTCGGCCGTGACCCGGGACTATGCCTTCGACATCGATCCCGCCTGGCCGGATCCGGCGCAGCCCCCGGTGCTGTCGGTCTACGGCGGGAAGATCACGACCTATCGCAAGCTGGCCGAGCACGCGCTCGACCGTCTGTCTCCGTACCTACCTTCGATGGGCAGCGCCTGGACCTCCGGCGCGAGCCTTCCCGGCGGCGACATGCCGGGGGCCGATTTCGACGCCTTTCTCGCCGACGTGCACGCCCGGCTCCCGTGGCTGCCGCTTCGCCTCGCCCGCCACTATGCAAGGCTCTACGGCACCAGGATGGGAGAGGTCCTGGGCGACGCCGGCTGCCTTGACGATCTGGGCCAGCACTTCGGCGGCTGCTTCTACGAGCGGGAGGCGGTCCATCTGCTGGAGCGCGAATGGGCGCTGGACGCGGACGACATCCTGGAGCGCAGGACCAAGCACGGGCTGCATCTGACGGAGGACGAGAAATCCCGCTTCCGCGCCTGGCTGGCCGGCCGTAGTGTGCGGCCACACGTCCGTCCGCTCGACGTTTCCGGAGCCGGCGCAGAATGACAACGGATCCCACATTTCTGGGCATAGACATCGGCACGTCCGGGGTGCGCGCCGTCGTCATGAAGGAGGACGGGACGGTGGTGGCCGGCGCCGACGAAAGACTGCCGCCGGCCCGGCGCGACGGCGCCTCGGTCACCCAGATGCCCGGGATCTGGTGGCAGGCGACAGTCTCGGTGCTGCGGCGGCTGTCGGCGGCGGGCGCACTGGCGTCGGTCCGGGCGCTCGCCGTCGACGGAACCTCCGGCACCGTGCTGGTCGCGGACGCCGAGGGGCGGCCGCTGGGTCCGGCGCGTCTCTACAACGACGCCGCCTGCGTCGAGGAGGCGGGCCGCATCGCGTCGGCCGCACCGGCCGGAAGCGCCGCACTCGGCTCCGGATCGGCGCTGGCGCGGCTGCTGTGGCTGCAGGATACGCCCGGCGCCGCCTTCGCACTGCATCAGGCGGACTGGATCGCGGGCATGCTGACCGGACGGTTCGGCATGAGCGACGAGAACAACGCCCTGAAGACCGGCTACGACCCGGTCGCCCGGGTGTGGCCGTCCTGGCTGGACGATCTCCAGGTCCGCCGGGAGCTGCTGCCGGAGGTCGTCGAGCCGGGTACAATGATCGGCCGGATGCGTCCGGATCTCGCCGCAAGCCTGGGGCTTCCGGCGGACGCGTCGGTCATGGCGGGAACGACCGACGGCTGCGCCGCCTTTCTCGCCACCGGTGCCGACCGGGTGGGCGACGGCGTCACCTCGCTCGGCTCCACCCTGGTCGTCAAGCTTCTCTGCTCCCGGCCGATTTTCGCGCCCGATTACGGCATCTACAGCCACCGGCTGGGGGACCTATGGCTGGCCGGGGGCGCATCGAACACGGGCGGCGCGGTCTTGAGGGAGTTCTTCGACGACAAGGAGATGGCTGCCCTGGAGACGCACATCGATCCGGATCACCCGACCGGGCTGGACTACTATCCCCTGGCCTCGCCCGGGGAGCGTTTCCCGGTCAACGATCGGAACTTCGCCCCGCGCCTCACCCCCCGTCCGGCCGACGACGCGATCTTCTTCCAGGGGCTTCTCGAAGGCATGGCCGCGATCGAACGGCAGGGCTATGCCCGACTGGCGGAGCTGGGCGGGCCGGAGCTGGCGACCATGCGGTCGGTCGGCCGGGGCGCCGCGAACGCGCCCTGGACCGCGATCCGCCGTCGGGTCCTCGGCGTCCCCTTCATCGAGGCCGCAAGCCAGGACGCAGCCTGCGGCACGGCCCGGCTCGCCCTCACCGGATGGCGGCGAGCGGGCGGGTGAAGCCTTTGCCCTGCCCGGCCGATCCGGCCGCAGCCTATGCCGGCATGCGCGGCACGCTTGCCAGCAGCTTCCGGGTATAGGGGTGCTGCGGCTGCTTCAGGATGTCGGCGGTGCGCCCGCTCTCGACGATCCGTCCCTTCTCAAGGACGATGATCTCCTCGCACAGCGCGGCGACCACTGCGAGATCGTGCGAGACCAAGAGGATCGTCATGGTCTTCGACAGATCCTTGAGCAGGTCGACGATGCGGATGCGCGTCGAGAGGTCGAGCGCGCTGACGGCTTCGTCCGCCAGAATGAACTGCGGGCGCGCCACGATGGCCCGCGCGATCGCGATGCGCTGGCGCTGTCCCCCGGAAAACTCGTGCGGATAGCGCGAGATCGCGTCCGCCGGCAGCCCGACATCGGCGAGGGCGGCTTCGATCACCGGGCGGTGCGGACCCGGAATGCGCAGGGCCCGCAGCGGCTCGGCGACGATGTCCTCCACCTTTTGACGGGGATCGAGCGAGGAATAGGGATCCTGGAAGACCGCCTGCACGGCGCGGCGATAGCGGCGCATGAAGCCCCGGTCGCGCGGGTCCAGTACGTCCTCGCCGTAACGGATGACGCCGGACTCCGGCCTTGCAAGGCCGAGCAGCAGCCGGAGCATCGTCGACTTGCCCGAGCCGGATTCGCCCACCAGGCCGACATTGACGCCGGCGCGCAGCTTGAACGACGCCTCGTGCAGCACCGACTGCGACCGGCCATAGCCGAAGGAGACGGACTCGACCGAAATCAGGCTCATCGCGCCGGCTCCAGGGCGCGGTCGAATGCGGCGGCGGCTTCGACCAGCATCTTCGTATAGGGATGGGCCGGATCGCGCAGCACGGTCCTGGCCGGCCCCTGCTCGACCACGGCGCCGTGGCGCAGGACGGTTACCTCCTCCGCGACCCGCGCCACCACCGGCAGGTCATGGCTGATGAAGAGCAGGGCCATGCCCTCCTCCCGCACGAGATCGGACAGCAGGTCGAGAATCTCCGACTGGGTGGTGACGTCGAGCGCGGTCGTCGGCTCGTCCGCGATGAGCAGCCGGGGGCGGCATGCCAGCGCCATGGCGATCGCCACCCTTTGGCGCTGCCCGCCGGAAATATCGAACGTATAGGCGCGGGCGACGCGGTCGACGTCCGGCAGGGAAACCCGTTCCAGCAGCTCTCGCACCTTCCGCGCGATCTCGCGCCGCCCTGGCGATCTTCCCTCCCGCCGGTAGCGGCGGGCAAGAGGTTCGCCGATCTGCCGCCCGACCTTCATCAGCGGATCGAGGGCGGTCAGCGGTTCCTGGAAGACGAAGGCGGCGGCCCGGCCGCGAAGTTCGACCAGCGTCTCTTCTCGCGCCCCCACCACCTGCCGGCCGTCGAGCATGACCGAGCCTTCGGCCCGGATCTCGGGCGGCAGAAGCCCGACCGCGGCGAGCGCCGTCAGCGACTTGCCCGATCCCGACTCCCCGATCAGTCCGACCCGGGCACCCGGCTCGACCCTCAGGGACAGATCCGAGACCAGCGCCTGCCCGCCTGCACGCAAGGTGAGCCCGCTTATTTCGAGCAGTGCCGTCATCGGCTGCGCCTCCGCGTCGGGTCGCCGATGTCCCGCAGCCCGTCGGCCAGGAGATTCATGCCGATGACGAGCGACACCAGCGCGATGCCGGGAGCGACGGCGCCGAACGGCGCCGTATAGACGGTGCCCTGCGCTTCCTGCAGCAGCCGTCCCCACGAGGGATTGGGCGGCGGCGCACCGAGGCCGAGATAGGAGAGCGACGCCTCCGCAATCACCGCCAGCCCGAACTGCAGGGCGAAGTTGACCGAAAGGATCGGCCAGATATTCGGCATCAGGTGGCGGAAGACAATGCTGGGCCAGGAGGAACCGGCGGTCCGGGCCGCCGTGATGTAATCCATGGCCAATACGCGCTTGGCCACGATGCGCGTGAGCCGCGCCACGATCGCGGAGATGGCGATG
>JAJUFW010000007.1 GCA_029263555.1 Alphaproteobacteria bacterium | reverse complement strand
CGGCGCACCGCGGCCGCCCATATCGCGCGGAAGGGCCGTTTCGGGCGTGGGCGGCGCCAGGTCCTCGTAAAGCGTCTGCGCCTCCGTCGCCGGGCCGCGCCGCTGGCCCAGCGCCACGACCCGCACCACCCGGACATGCCGGCCCAGCACGAAGGTCAGGCCCTGGCCCGGCCGGACCGCCCAATGAGGCTTGGCCACGACGGTGCCGTCGACCCTCATCCTCCCGTCGGCGACAGCCTTGGACGCGAGAGACCGGGTCTTGAAGAAGCGCGCGAACCACAGCCATTTGTCGAGCCGCAGGGAATCGCCCGGACCGCTCACCGCCCTTGCCCTCCCAGCGCGCGAAGCTTGGCGAAGGGCGAGTCCTCGCGCAACGGCGCGGGCCGGCGGGCTGGCGGGTTCCGCTTCTTCGCCGGCCGTCGCCGCCACAGGGCGACGCCGGAATCGTCGACCACGGCGCGGTATCCGAGCGCCGTCAGGGCGTCGCCCAGCTCGGCGGCGGGCAGCCCGGCAAGTTGCGCCAGCTCGGGATCCGCCGCGAAGGGGCCGCTGCGGTAGAGCCGCCCGGCGGCGATGCCGAGGGCTTCCAGCCGGTCCGCGCGGATCGCCCGGCGGCCGGCGGGCACATAGCCGATCGCCCGGTAGAAGTCCGGGGGCACGCCTTCCGCCACCGCCACGGACTGGCTGCCCTCCGCCGGCAGCGGGGCCGGCAGCGGCAAGCCGTTCGCCACCGCCCAGAGCAGGCCGCGCATGGCAACGGCCCGGGGCTTGAGCAGCGACGGCAGGTAGACCTGGACCGCGCCCAGGCGGACGCCCGCCTTCGCCAGCGCCCGTCGGCCGGTCTTGTCCAGGCTGCGGATCAGCGGCTCCAACGCCGTGCGGGAGGCGGAGCCGAGCCCTTCCCAGAGCTGGAAGGCGATGCCCCGGGCGCCGCCCGTGAACCCGGCCGAACGCAACGCGAAGAGCGGGCCGAGGGCGGCCTGGATCCGGCTGCCCGTCCAGGCCCTGAGCCGGGCCTCGATCCGGTCGCGGGCGTCCGTCTCCAGAAGGTCGTTGCGGCTGACCTTCACGGCCGGGGTCAGCGGGTCGGGACCGGCCGCCAACCGGGCGACCGGATGGCCGGACCATCGGATAACGCCAAGATCGTCGAGGGTGAAGGCCTCGTCATCGTCCGCCTCCAGCCGGCGGACGCGCGCCGCGATTTCGTCGCGCAGAGCGCGGCGGGAGGCGGCCAGCAGGGCGCGGGCGTCCTCTTCATGCACGCTGACGTCGGGCATGAAGGCCAGACCGTCGAGGCGCCCGACATATTCCCCTTCGACCAGCACCTCCCCGTCCCGGCCGACCGCGCCGATCAGGTCCCGCGTCCCCTTGAGGCTCTTGGCCAGCACGGTCGAACGGCGGTCGACGAACCGCTGGGTCAGGCGCTCGTGCAGGGCGTCGGACAGCCGGTCCTCGATGGCCCGCGCGGCCTCCTGCCAGCGCCGCGGTTCGGCCAGCCAGTCCGCGCGGTGCGAGATGTAGGTCCAGGTCCGGACATGGGCGATCCGCGTGACCAGCGCGTCGATGTCGCCGTCCGTCCGGTCCAGCCGGACGATCTGGTCTGCGACCCAGTCGCGCTCCAGCCGCTCGGCCGGGCCGGTCAGCTGCCGGTAGATCCGCCGCAGCAGCCGCGTATGGGCATCGGACAGGACCTTGCGGAAGTCCGGGATCTGGCAGACTTCCCAGAGCAGCCTCGTCCGGTCGGGCGTCCGGGCGATCCGCGCGATCTCCGGGTCTTGCGCCAGCACCGCCAGGGCCTGCTGGTCGTCGGCCTCGGGCGCGCGGCGCAGCTCGCGGCAGGGAGGCGGCCGCTCCAGGCTTTTCAGCAGGCGCCGCGCATCGGCGAAATCCAGGTCGGAATTGCGCCACATGAGCGAGGGCAGCGGGTCGAAGCTGTGGCTCTCCACCGCCTGGACCAACTCGTCGTCCATGGTGCCGGCGTCCTCGGTGGTCCCGAAGGTGCCGTCGGCCATGTGCCGGCCGGCCCGGCCCGCGATCTGCGCCACCTCGGGCGCCCGCAGGCGGCGCACCACCTGCCCGTCGAACTTCGCCAGGCGGGCGAAGGCGACATGGTCGATGTCCATATTGAGGCCCATGCCGATGGCGTCGGTCGCGACCAGATAGTCGACCTCCCCGGCCTGGTACATGCCGACCTGGGCATTCCGGGTGCGGGGGCTGAGCGCGCCCAGCACGACGGCCGTGCCGCCCCGCTGCCGCCGCAAGAGCTCCGCCATCTCGTAGACGTCGGTGGTGGAGAAGGCGACGACGGCGGAACGCGGCGGCAGCCGGGTCAGCTTCTTGTGCCCGGCATAGGTGAGACGCGAGAAGCGCGTGCGCTGGATGAACTCCGCCTCGGGCACCAAGCGGCGGAGGAGCGGCCGAATCGTTTCCGAGCCGAGGAACATCGTCTCCTCGGCGCCGCGGGCGTGCAGCAGCCGGTTGGTGAAAACGTGGCCGCGTTCCGGATCGGCGCAAAGCTGGATCTCGTCTACGGCGAGGAAGTCCACCTCCCGGTCGAGGGGCATGCTTTCCACCGTGCAGACGAAGAACTGAGGGTTCGGCGGGATGATCTTCTCCTCGCCGGTGACCAGCGCCACCTTGGCGCGCCCCTTCAGCTCGGCGATGCGGTCGTAGTTCTCGCGCGCGAGAAGCCGCAGCGGAAACCCGATCATGCCGCTCCGGTGCCCCAGCATCCGCTCGATCGCGAGATGGGTCTTGCCGGTGTTCGTGGGTCCGAGAACGGCGAAGATGCGCCTGTCGACGGCGGGAGTCATGGTCTGAAGATCGAATGTCGCCCCACGCATTGCAAGTTCGAGGTGACCGCCGACACCCGCAGCGATAGTATGATCTTCCCGGCAGCGCCACCTTTACGGGTTCCGGCCTCTGGCCGCCGCCCAAATTGCCGCGCATTCGTCGCGGGGACGGCCGTCCTCTTATTGACGATCCGGGTGGGACCGCGCCGGCCGGCCCTTGTAGCTGTCCCGTCCCTTGCACATATCAGCCGGCACCGGACTTGTTCGAAAATGCGCAAGGTTCTTGAGAGATGAGCGAGGGGATGACCACGGACGCGACGGAGGAACGCGGCCCGACCACCATGCAGTTCCAGGCCGAGGTGAGCCGGCTTCTTGAGATCGTTGCCAAGAGCCTCTACAGCCACAAGGAGGTCTTCCTCCGGGAACTCGTCTCCAACGCGTCGGACGCCTGCGACAAGCTTCGCTATGCGGCCCTTACCCGCCCGGAACTGGCGGCCGACGACCCGACATACCGGATCACCCTGTCGGTCGACCGTAAGGCCCGCACCCTGACCGTCGCCGACAACGGCATCGGCATGGACCGTCAGGACCTGATCGACAATCTCGGCACGATCGCTCGGTCCGGAACGCTGTCCTTCGTGAACGGGCTGTCCGGCGACGCGAAGAAGGACATGGCACTAATCGGCCAGTTCGGCGTCGGCTTCTACTCGGCCTTCATGGTCGCCGACCGGGTCACCGTCGTCAGCCGCAAGGCCGGGGACAGCCAGGGCTGGCGCTGGGAAAGCGACGGCAAGGGGGCGTTCACGGTCGCCGAGGCGGAAGGCGCCGGCCGGGGCACGAGCGTCATCCTGCACCTGGCCGAAGGCGAGGACGAATATCTCGACGAGGTCCGGCTCCGCCGGATCGTGAAGACCTATTCCGACCACATCGCCGTGCCGGTGATGCTGGCCAAGGCCGAAGGCGAGCCGGAGCAGATGAACCGCGCCGCCGCCCTGTGGACCCGGCCGAAGAGCGAGATCACCGCCGACGAGTACAAGGAATTCTACCACCATGTCGGCCATGCCTATGACGATCCCTGGCTGACCATCCATTACCGGGCCGAAGGCGTCCTGGAGTATACCGGGCTTCTCTTCGTGCCTTCGGTGCAGCCCTTCGACCTCTTCAATCCCGAGCGCAAGCATCACCTGAAGCTCTATGTCCGCCGGGTCTTCGTCGCCGACGAGGTCGAGGGCCTGCTGCCGCCCTATCTCCGGTTCCTGCGCGGCATCGTCGACAGCGAGGACCTGCCCCTCAACGTCAGCCGCGAGATGCTACAGTCGAATCCGATGGTGTCGCGCATCCGCCAGGGGCTGACCAAGCGGGTCCTGTCGGAGATCGGGCGCAAGGCGCGGGAGGACGCCACGTCCTACGCGACGTTCTGGAACAGCTTCGGCGCCGTGCTGAAGGAAGGCATCTACGAGGATTTCGAGAACCGGGACACCCTTCTGGAATTGGCCCGCTTCCGCTCGACCGCGGCGGACGGGCTGGTCAGCCTGGAGGACTATCTCGGGCGCATGAAGGAGGGGCAGGACGCGATCTTCGTCATCACCGGCGACGACGTGGAGTCCCTGTCCCGGTCGCCCCAGCTCGAAGGCTTCAGGGCCAAGGGGGTGGAGGTCCTGCTGCTCACCGATCCGGTCGACGAGTTCTGGGTCACCGCCGTCGGCAAGTTCAAGGACAAGCCCTTCAAGTCCGTGACCCGCGGGGGCGCCGATCTCGGCCGGATCAAGGGCGGCGAGGAGCGGAAGGACGAGCCCGCGCCCGAGGGCATGGACGAGCTGATCGCTCTCTTCAAGGACGCCCTGAAGGACGAGGTCAAGGACGTCCGCCGGTCGGAACGTCTGACCGACAGCCCGGTCTGCCTGGTGGCGGACGAGAACGACATGGACATGCACCTGGAGCGCCTTCTGAGGCAGCACAAGCAGCTCCAGAGCACGAGCAAGCGCATCCTCGAGATCAATCCCGGCCATCCGCTGGTCGCGGGCATCGCTGCAGTCAAGGACCGGGAGCAGGTGCGCGAGCTGGCCTTCCTGCTTCTGGACCAGGCGCGCATCGTGGAAGGCGAGGCGCTGCCCGATCCCCTCGCCTTCGCCCGCCGGATGGCGTCGGCGTTGCAGCGCGGCCTCACGCCGGCCTCCTGACCCGCTTCCCGGTCCTCCCGGCGATCGGGCTTGCGTCGATGCGCCCGCCGCCGGGATAAAGGGCCCCATGACCAAACGTGATTCCGCCGCCGATCGTCCCTGGTTCGAGACCTTCTTCGACGGCCTCGCCCTCGATGTCTGGCGGCGGGCGGTTGCGCCGGCGGAAACCGCCGCCCAGGCAAGGACGATCGCCCGCTGGCTCGATATCCGCCGCGACGATCGCGTCCTGGACGTCCCCTGCGGCAACGGGCGGCTTTCGATCCCGCTTGCCCGCAAGGGCTATCGGCTGACCGGAATAGATCTCTCCGCCGAATTCCTGGACGAGGCGCGGGCCGCCTCGGACGCGGCCGGGCTTTCGGTCGACTGGCGGCTCGGCGACATGCGGGAGATCCCGCCCGACCCGCCCTTCGAGGGCGCCTTCTCCTTCGGCAACAGTTTCGGCTATCTCGACCACGGGGGAACCGACGCCTTCGCGGCGGCCGTCGCCGGCGCGCTCCGCCCGGGCTGCCGCTTCGTCCTGGACACCGCCATGTCCGCCGAGAGCGTGCTGCCGAACCTGGCGGAACGACTGTGGCAGCCCGTCGGGGACATGCTGATGCTGGTCGAGCACGGCTACGACGCGGCCGAGAGCAGGCTGGACACCGTCTACACCTTCGTCCGAAACGGGCGGACGGAAACCCGCCGGGCGGCCCACTGGATCTACACGGTCTCGGAGATCCGCCGGATCTTCGGCCGGCACGGGCTGGAGACGCTGGCCCTTTACGGCGATCTCGACGAGACGCCCTTCGCCGTCGGCGATCACCAGCTGTTCCTGGTGATGGAGAAGCGCTGAGGGTGCATCCCATGCCCCTCGCCCGTTGACAGACGCATCCGATATCGGAAATATTGTAGGATATGCGTCGGCGGACCGTCCCGGTCCGGGCCCGGTGCGTTCCGTGCCCCAGAGGCACCAAATCACCCGGAACAAGGGAGAGGTTAATGTTCAGGACGATGACATCCCGACTCTGGATTCAGGTCGCTCCGTCGAGCGGCGGTCCTGTCAGCACCTTTTCCTGGCTGTCGCGGCCTTCGGCCCAACAGCGTTCCGGGGGATTTCATGAGCGGGTTTTTCAAGATTCCAGGCGGACAGATCTACGTTGAGTATGCAGCTTGGGCGCGTCCGGACGGTTGGTTCCACGTCCGGCGGGAAGGCCGGGAGGTGATCCTGTGGATCGGCCGGTTCAACGTCATTCTCACGCCCCGTTCCTGGGCGCCGCGCGGAAGGAGCCTGCCTGATGGCCGGCAACGAGCGTGCGGCCGCTGATCGCGTCGGCGATGCATCGCCCGAGATCCGCATCGACCGCCTGATCGAGGTGCTGGAGGAGTTCCGGCGCCTCGATCCCGACATGCCGATCCAGTACGCCCTGTCCTTCCTGACGATCGCCCGCAACGAAGGCATCTCCATTCGCGAGCTGGCCGAGCGGCTGGACGTCGCCCAGTCCTCCGCCTCCAGGAACGTTGCGGCGCTGAGCGAATGGCACTCCTTCCGGAAGCCGGGCCACGACCTCGTGACCTCCCGGGAGGATCCGCGGGAACGGCGCCGCAAGATCGTGACGCTGACGGCCCGGGGCCGCGAACTGCTCGACCGGCTGGACGCCCTGCTGCGGGGGGACCGGCCGCGCGGCATCATGTCCGTCACCCGCCTTGCCGGTGGGGAGCAGCGCGCGCCCGCCGGCGGCCTTGCGCGGTCGAAGGGCGGCATCTCCTGACCGGGCCGCCCCGGCCGGGACCCGCGATCTCCCCCTTCGTGCCTATGGCGCCGCCCCGCTTCCCGGGGTAAGTTCCTGGGCCCGGTCCCGAAAGGCGTCCGGACAGTGCACGGCGTTCAGTCGAAGGGTTCCATGTCGTTTTCCCTGCCGAAGGTGATCGGCCATCGCGGTGCCGCCGGTCATGCGCCCGAAAACACCCTTGCCGGCATCCGCAAATCCGCGGAGCTCGGCGTGCGGATGGTCGAATTCGACGTCAAGCTGACCGGCGACGGCGTCCCGGTCGTGATCCACGACGACACGGTCGACCGTACGACCGACGGCACGGGACCGGTGCGGGACATGACTTTCGACCGCATCCGGTCGCTCGACGCCGGCATCCGCTTCGGCCGGGAGTTCGAGGGCGAGCGCGTGCCCAGCCTGGACGAGGCGCTGCGGCTCTGCGTCGAGCTGGATCTCGCGATCAACATCGAGATCAAGCCCTGCCCCGGACGGGAGGCGGAAACGGCCGAGGTGGCGCTGACCCGGGCGCGGGCGCTCTGGCCCGCGGAACGCCCCGCACCGCTGATCTCGAGCTTCGCCCTGGAGAGCCTTCGCCAGGCGATGGAGACCGCACCGGACTGGCCGCGGGGCTATCTCATCTGGGAACGCCCCGACGACTGGCGCGACAACGTCGCGCGGCTGAGGCCGGCGACGCTGAATGTCTGCCACGAGAAGGAGACGCCCCGGACGATCGCCGACTATCGCGAAACAGGGCTGCCGGTCCTGGCCTATACGGTGAACGAGGCGCCGCGGGCGCGGACGCTCTACGGCCTCGGGGTCGCGGCAGTCTTCAGCGACCGCCCCGACGAGATCCTGGCGGTCGCCTGAGCGCCGGCAGGGTCCCGGACCGGCCCGCGGGCGGCGGACCGGGGCCCGCGATCTCAGGTCAGTTGGCTACCTCGGACTTGGCGGGGGCCGGCATGCCGATCGCGTGGAACCCACCATCCACGTGATGGACCTCTCCGGTGACGCCGCCGGCCAGCGGGCTCAAGAGGTAAAGCGCGGCGCCGCCGACCTCCTCCATCAGGATGTTCCGCCGCAAGGGTGCGTGATCCTGGGTGAACTTGAAGACGTAGCGCGCATCGCCGATCGCGCTGCCGGCCAGCGTCCGCATCGGGCCGGCGGAAATCGCGTTCACCCGAATGCCTTCCGGCCCGAGATCGCTGGCGAGATAGCGGACGCTCGCCTCCAGCGCGGCCTTGGCCACGCCCATGACGTTGTAGTTGGGCATGACCCGTTCCGCGCCGAGATAGGTCAGCGTAAGCAGGCTGCCGCCCCCGGTCATCAGCGGCCGCGCGCGCTGGGCGACGGCCGTGAAGGAATAGCAGGAGATCCTGAGCGTGCGGGTGAAGTTCTCGACCGTCGTGTCAAGATAGCGGCCCTTCAGCTCATGCTTGTCGGAATAGGCGATGGCGTGGACGACGAAGTCCAGGCGGCCCCATTCCGATCCGATCGTGTCGAAGACCGCATCCATGCTGGCCTCGTCCTCGACGTCGCAGGGAAGGACGACCGAACTGCCGAGCGACTGAGCCAGGGGTTCGACCCGCCGCCGGAACGCTTCGCCCTGGTAGGTGAAGGCCAGTTCCGCCCCCTGGCGATGAACGGCCTGCGCGATGCCCCAGGCGATCGAGTGATCATTGGCCACGCCCATGATCAGGCCGCGCTTGCCGGCCATCAAACCCGTTTCGGTCATTACTTTTTTTCCCGAATGATGCGAGGCCGGATCAGGCGTCCAGGCGCTTGAAGGCGAGGGTTGCGTTGGTCCCGCCGAATCCGAAGCTGTTGGAGATGACACAGTTGAGCCCCGCCCGGTCCTGCCGGGCGAGCGCGATCTTCATGCCTTCGGCTTCCGGATCCAGCTGGTCGATATGGGCGGAGGCGGCGACGAAGTCTTCTTTCAGCATAAGAAGCGAATAGATCGCCTCGTGAACGCCGGCGGCCCCGAGTGAATGGCCGGTCAGCGACTTGGTGGAGCTGATCCAGGGCCGTGCTTCCGCCGGCACGTCGCCGAAGACCTCGCGGATGGCCTGGAGCTCGCGCACGTCGCCGATCGGCGTCGACGTGCCGTGGGTGTTGATATAGTCGACCGGGCAGTCGACGGTCGCCAGGGCCTGGCGCATGCAGCGCACGGCGCCCTCGCCCGAGGGCTGGACCATGTCGTAGCCGTCCGAGGTCGCGCCATAGCCGACCAGCTCGGCGGAGATCCTGGCGCCGCGGGCCTTGGCGTGCTCCAGCGCCTCCAGCACCACGACGCCGCCGCCGCCGGCGATGACGAAACCGTCGCGGTCGACGTCATAGGCGCGCGATGCGCGGGACGGCGTGTCGTTGAACTTGGACGAGAGCGCGCCCATGGCGTCGAACAGGACGCTGAGGGTCCAGTGCAGTTCCTCGCCGCCGCCGGCAAAGACGATGTCCTGCTTGCCCCACTGGATCAGCTCGGCCCCGTTGCCGATGCAATGGGCGCTGGTCGAGCAGGCGGAGCTGATCGAGTAGTTGACGCCCTTGATCCGGAACGGCGTGGCCAGAGTCGCGGAGTTGGTCGACGACATGGTCCGGGGCACCATGTAGGGGCCGACGCGCTTCGGCCCTTTCTCCCGGGTGATGTCGGCGGCCGCAACGAGGTTCGAGGTGGAGGGCCCGCCCGATCCCATGATCAGGCCGGTGCGTTCGTTCGACACCTCCGATTCCTCGAGGCCGGCATCGGCGATCGCCTGTTCCATGGCGATGTAGTTGTAGGCCGCGCCTTCGCCCATGAACCGCTTCAGCTTGCGATCGACCACGTCGTCGGTGTTCAGCTTGACCGAGCCGTGGACATGGCTGCGGAAGCCCAACTCCTTGTACTCCTCGGAGAAGACGATGCCCGACTTGCCGTTGCGCAGACTTTCCAGCACCTCGTGCTGATCGTTGCCGATGGGCGAAACGATGCCGATCCCGGTGACCACCACGCGTCGCATGAACTGCTCCCAGAAATGCTTCCCGGTCGCGAGCGGCTAGAGCTGCTCGGTCGCGGTGAAGAGGCCGACCCGAAGGTCCTTCGCCTCGTAGATAGTCTTGCCGTCGACCTGAACGATGCCGTCGGCGATGCCCAGCACCAGCTTTCGGTTGATCACCCGCTTCAGGTCCAGCTTGTAGGCGACCTTCTTCGCCGTCGGCAGGATCTGGCCGGTCAGCTTGACCTCGCCGACGCCCAGCGCGCGGCCGCGGCCGGGCGCACCGATCCAGCCCAGGAAGAAGCCCAGAAGCTGCCACAGGGCGTCGAGGCCGAGGCAGCCCGGCATCACCGGATCCGATTCGAAATGACATTCGAAGAACCAGAGATCGGGGCGGATGTCGAATTCAGCCTCGATCTCCCCCTTGCCGTTCGCCCCGCCCTCGTCCGAGATCCGGGTAATCCGGTCGAACATCAGCATCGGGGGAAGCGGCAATCGCGCATTGCCCTCGCCGAACAATTCACCGTGGGCGCACTGCAGGAGTTCTTCGTAGGAGTAGCTGTTCTTACCGGTCACGTCTTTCTGGGCCTGGTTTCTTGGCGAAGCCGGAAACGGCGAATGTAAAGGATTTCGATAGACGCACAAGGTTTCAATCGGAAGATCCGTCGAAGGTTCCCTTCCGAAAGGGGTGGATGGGCTCAGCCGGTCAGCCGAACGCCTCGTCCGGATAGATCCCCCAGATCTCGGTCCGCCGGAGCCACCCGCGATAGCCGGAAATGTCGCAGTAGCACCAGGCGCTGTCGGCCCGGCCCGCCTCCGGGCAGCGCAGGAGCCGTCCGATCACGCCCGGCTCCACCCGGGCGACCACCGGCGAGTTTCCGTCGGGGTCGGCGTGGAGATTCCGCGGCTCGGCACCGGTGACCACCAGGCTGCGCCTGCCCGACAGCATCGATTGGTGCACCCATCCTTCGGCGCCCTCGACGTCACGGATCCGGCGCCAGGTGTCGAACTCGGCGATGACCTCGACCGGGAGATCGCGCCGGACGAAGACCCATTCGACGGGATAGCGCGATCCCGGACCGGTCCGGACATTGACCTCCCCCGAGCCGAGCGTGACGAAGCGCGGCACGGGCAGGCCGCTGTCGGCCGACACCGCGCCGGCGCCGAGAAGAATCCCGGCCACCAGCGCCAGGAAAGCGGTCAGGCGGAAAGACATCAGGGACGGTAAAGGCTCGAGAATTCGGGCGGAAAGCGGGGCCGATTATACGGCCCGCCCCTTGGCCGGGGTCAAGGCGATGCCGACAGGCGGAAGGCGACCGGAGGCGCGCCCTCTCTTCCGGTTCGGTCTGGACGACCGCCCGGCCGCTTGGTATGGGCAGGATCGCTACGCCCGTCTTCTTCGGCGAAAGGTCGACGCCATGCCGGACCGCAGGAAGCCGCTCGTCATCGTCACGCGCAAGCTGCCGGACGTGATCGAGACGCGCATGATGGAACTCTTCGATGCCCGGCTGAACATCGAGGACCGCGCCATGACCCGGGACGAGCTGATGGCCGCCATGGCCGAGGCCGACGTCCTGGTCCCGACGGTCACCGACACGATCGACGCCGGCGTGATCGAGGCTGCCGGCCCCCGCCTGAAGATGATCGCCAGCTTCGGCACCGGGGTCGATCACATCGATCTCGCCGCGGCCCATGCCCGCGGGATCGTCGTGACCAACACGCCCGGCGTCCTGACCGAGGACACCGCCGACATGACCAGGGCGCTGATCCTGGCCGCGGCACGGCGTCTGGTCGAGGGCGAGCGGCTGGTCCGGTCGGGCGAATGGACCGGCTGGAGCCCGACCTCCATGCTTGGGCATCGGCTCTACGGCAAGCGCCTCGGCATCATCGGCATGGGCCGCATCGGCCAGGCGGTCACCCGGCGGGCCCGCGGCTTCGGCCTTTCGATTCATTATCACAATCGGCGGCGGGTCCATCCGGAGATCGCGCAGGAGCTCGAGGCGACCTATTGGGAAAGCCTGGACCAGATGCTGGCCCGCATGGACATCGTCTCCATCAACTGCCCGCGCACTCCGGCGACCTACCACCTGCTGTCGGCCCGCCGGCTGGCGCTGATGAAGCGGGACGCGATCCTGGTCAACACCTCGCGGGGCGAGGTCATCGACGAGGCGGCGCTGACCCGGATGCTTCAGCGGGGCGAGCTGGGGGCGGCGGGGCTGGACGTCTTCGAGCACGAGCCCGCGGTCAACCGGAAGCTCCTGAAGCTGCCGAACGTCGTGCTGCTGCCGCACATGGGCTCGGCCACCCTGGAGGGCCGCATCGACATGGGCGAAAAGGTGATCGTCAATATCCGCACCTTCATCGACGGCCACCGGCCGCCCGACCGCGTGATCTCGACCGAGTTCTAGGACGGCGCAGGGCTCAGACGAAGATCAGGGCGCCGTCGGCCCGGGCGTCGCCGAGCAGTGTCACGACCCCGGCGATCTCGATCCCGAGCGCCGGATCGAGATCCGCGGCGACCAGCCCTTCCGCCCTCAGCCCCATCTCGCAGGCGATGAAACGGACCCCCAGCTCGGCGCAGGCGTGGAGCAGATCCTCGAAGGTCCCGATCCCCCGCTCGCGCAGATGGGCGTCGCGCCGCTCAGGATCGCCGTCGAGCCGCCGCCAGCCGCCGGGAACGAGCGCGTGCACCGCGCCGCCCGTGAAGAACAGCGTCGCCGGCCGCCCGGTCGCCGCCGCGGCGCTCGCCATCACGAGCGCGTAATGAACCCGGTCGTAGCGGCCGTCGAAGACGACGACGGACAGCTTTCCGATGCCGTCAGCCATGATGGGACAGGTCCCGGATGCGGGGCGCCCGTCCGCAGAGCGGACAATCGGGATCCGGCCGCACCCTCACCTTGCGGAAGCTGCTGGCGAGCGCGTCGACCAGCAGCAGATGTCCGGACAGGCTGTCGCCGATGCCCAGGATCTCCTTCAGGATTTCCGTCGCCTGCAGGGTTCCCATCATCCCGGCGAGCGCGCCCAGCACGCCGGCCTCGCTGCAGCTCGGCACGGTGCCCGGAGGCGGCGGCTCCGGAAAGAGGCAGCGATAGCAGGGATGCCCGTCCCCGAGATGGGCCTTGTAGGTGCCGAGCTGCCCTTCGAACCGCAGAAGCGCGGCCGAGACCAGCGGCCGGCGGGCCAGGAAGCAGGCGTCGTTCAACAGGTAGCGTGCGGCGAAATTGTCGGTCCCGTCCGCCACGATGTCGTAGGCGGAAACCAGCTCCAGCGCATTTTCGGGCCCGAGCCGCGTCTCGATCGCCTCGACCCGCACCTCGGGATTGAGCGCCATGATGCGCTCGGCCGCGCTTGCGACCTTGGGCCGTCCGACGGAGCCGGTGTCGTGGATGATCTGGCGCTGCAGGTTGGAAAGGTCGACGCTGTCGTGATCGACGATGCCGAGCGTGCCGATCCCGGCCGCCGCCAGATACATGAGCAGCGGCGCCCCGAGGCCGCCTGCGCCGACCACGAGCACCCGGGCATCGAGAAGGCGGGCCTGCCCGACGCCGCCGACTTCCGGCAGGATGATGTGCCGGGCGTAGCGCCGGATCTGGTTCTCGGTGAAGTCCATGGGGGAGCGTCCCTATATCCTGCCGCCTCTTTTGCCACGACCGCCGCCGCGGACGGAAGGGCTTCCCGGACCGTTCCGACGCGATCGCGGCCTCATCGGCGTGGAGCGGGAACCTGCCGCGCCGATCATACGGTTAAGGCTATCACGCGTACCCGGACATCGCCGGGCGCTCCACGGATCTACGGAGACTCTCATGCCCAAGGTCCTGATCGGCGCGGCCTCCGCGCTGGCCCTGCTTCCCTTCTTCGCGATCGGCCCCGCCGCCTACGGCCAGTCGGCGACGGAGCCGACCCAGGAAGGCACGACGGCGGACTGCCCTCCGGGCAGCACCGATCCCGGCTGCACGGCGATCACCCCGCAACGGGGCGACGACGACGAATCCGCAACCGAGGATGACGCCAACACCGACACGGACGGCAGTGGCACGGACGGAGGCACCGGGACTGGGAGCGACGGCTCCGGAGCTTCCGGCGGAACGGGTGACGACGGGTCGGGGGCGTCGACCGGAGGGGACGACGACGGCGGATCCGGCGGCTGAGGCTGCGACATGAAAAACCCCGGCAGGTTGCTGCCGGGGTTTTTCGTCGGTCCGGCGACGGGGCCGGAAGTCAGTCCAGCCCCTCGAACAGGGCCGTCGTGAGATAACGTTCGGCGATCGACGGGACGATCACGACGATCTGCTTGCCGGCATTCTCGGGCCTCGCGCCGACCTCGAGCGCCGCCGCGAGCGCAGCGCCGGAGGAAATGCCGGCTGGAATCCCATCCAGCCTGGCCGCCTTGCGGGCGGTCTCGAAGGCCCGCTCATTGGCGATCTGCACCACCTCGTCGATCAGCTCGGTCTTCAGGATCGGCGGCACAAAGCCGGCGCCGATGCCCTGGATCTTGTGGGGGCCGGGCTGCCCGCCAGACAGGACCGGGCTGTCCTCCGGTTCGACGGCGATGGCCTTGAAGTCCGGCTTGCGCGCCTTGATCACCTCGGCGACGCCGGTCAGCGTTCCGCCCGTGCCCACGCCGGAGATCAGGATGTCGACGCCGCCGGCCGTGTCCCGCCAGATCTCCTCGGCGGTCGTGCGTCGGTGGATCTCGGGATTCGCCGGATTCTGGAACTGCTGCGGCATCACCGAGTTGGGAATTTCCTTGAGCAGCTCTTCGGCCCTGGCAATCGCCCCCTTCATCCCCTGGGCGGCCGGGGTCAGGTGAAGCTCCGCGCCCAAGAGCTTCAGCATCTTGCGCCGTTCGACCGACATGCTTTCCGGCATCGTCAGGATGAGCCGGTAGCCTTTCGCGGCGGCCACGAAGGCCAGCGCGATCCCGGTATTGCCGGATGTCGGCTCGATCAGGACCGTGTCCTTGTTGATCCGACCCTCTGCCTCCAGCGCCTCGATCATGGCCCGGCCGATCCGGTCCTTGACGCTCGACAGCGGATTGAAGAATTCCAGCTTTGCCAGGATGTCCGCCTTGACGCCGTATTCGTCGCGGAGGCGCTTGATCCGGACGAGCGGCGTCGCGCCGATCGTGTCCAGGATCGAATCATAGATGCGTCCCCGGAACTCCGGGCTGGACGCCCCTGCGCTGCTGGTCGCGGCCACCATTACACACTCCTGATATGTGAAAATCGATATTCCACACCAAACATCGACAACTTATCCGCTTGCGCGCCGATCTCAAATGGAAAAATCCAGCACGGTCTCGCTCGCGCGGGGAATGCCTTCGCTCTGGGCCCGGCGGCACAGATCGTCGATGGTCGTCTCGTCCAGCCTGGACATGAAGCTTTCCTGCATTTCCATCCACATCGGCCGGACGATACGATGGCCGAGCTCCGAGCCGGCCGGGTCCTCGACCGGATCGGCGGCCGTTTCCATCGAGCGCACGACCCGGACGATCTCGCCGATCGTGATCCGCCGGCGCTCGCGGGCAAGGCGGTAGCCTCCGCGCGGCCCCCGGACCCCCGACAGCACGCCGGCGCGAACCAGCTGCTGGAGCACCTGTTCCAGATACCGGCGCGGGATGCCCTGGCGGCGGGTGATTTCGCTCGACTGCACGGGCTCGTCCCCGGCGTTGTAGGCGATGTCCAGCACCGCCTCGATGGCGAACAGCAGTTTCTTCGACAAGCGGAACATCTAGCTTTCCGTTTCCTGCAACATCCCCGTCGAACCGAATCCGGCCTCGCCCCGCTCCGTGAGCGGCAGGGCGTCGCGCTCGTCCCAGTCGACGGCCGCATGGGCGGCCACGACCATCTGCGCTATGCGCATGCCCCGGGTAACGGTGACCGGTGCGTCACCCAGGTTGATGAGGATCACCCCGATCTCGCCCCGGTAGTCCGCGTCGATCGTGCCCGGGCTGTTCAGCACGGTCAGCCCGTGCTTGAGCGCGAGACCCGAACGGGGACGGATCTGCGCCTCGTAGCCGGGCGGCAGGGCGATCGCGATTCCGGTGGGGACGAGCCGACGCTCGCCGGGGCGAAGAACCAGGTCGGCGTCGATGGCGGCAAGGAGATCCAGCCCCGCCGCCCGCTCGGTCGCGTAGGCCGGCAGCGGCAGGTCGGTCGCGTGGAAAAGGCGCCGGACGGGGACGGATACTCGACTCACTGTGCGCTCCCGAAATGATCTGCGATCCGCCGGGCCAGCCGGTCGCCGACATCCCGCTTGCTCATGGTGGGCCAGGTCTCGCTGCCCTCGGCCGTGACCAGGTGGACCGTGTTGGTGTCGCCCCCGAAGGTGCCGGTGCCCGGCGACACGTCGTTGGCCAGGATCCAGTCGCACCCCTTGCGCGCCCGCTTCGCCGCGGCATGCTCGAGCACCTTTTCGGTCTCCGCGGCGAAGCCGACGACCAGCGCCGGCCGATGCGGCGAGGGCGCGGACAAGGTCGCCAGGATGTCGGGATTCTCGACCAGGGTGAGCTGCGGCGGCCCCTCGCCGCCCTTCTTCAGCTTCTGTTCGGCCCGGTCGCCGACGCGCCAGTCGGCGACGGCCGCGGCGCAGACGACGATGTCTACCGGCAGCGCCGCCTGGCAGGCGGCCAGCATGTCGCGGGCCGTCTCGACCGGAACGGCGGTGACGCCGGGCGGCACCGGTTCTGCCGTCGGCCCCGTGACCAGCACCGTTCGGGCACCGAGCCGCGCGAGCGCGGCGGCAATGGCGTGGCCCTGCTTCCCGGACGAGCGGTTCGCGATGTAGCGGACGGGATCGATCGGCTCATGGGTCGGTCCGCTGGTGACGAGCGCTGTCCGTCCTTCGAGCGGCCCGCAGCCGAGCTTCGCTTCGATCGCCGCGACGATCTCCAAGGGCTCGGCCATGCGGCCGGGGCCGGTCTCGGCCTCGGCCATCGGCCCCTCGTTCGGCCCGACCATGGAGACGCCGCGGGCGGCAAGGGTGGCCACATTCGCCCGGGTCGCGGGATGCAGCCACATCTGCACGTTCATCGCCGGCGCCACCAGGATCGGCCGGTCCGTCGCCAGCAGCACCGTGGAGGCGAGATCGTCCGCCAGACCCGTCGCCATCCGGGCGAGAAGGTTGGCCGTCGCCGGCGCGACCACGACCAGGTCCGCTTCGCGGGCGAGCCTGATGTGCCCGATTTCCGATTCGTCGCTCAGCGAGAAGAGATCGACATAGGCCCTTTCCCCCGCGAGCGCCCCGACGGCAAGCGGCGTCACGAATTCCGTGGCGCTGCGGGTCATGATGCAACGGACGAGGACACCCCGCTCGCGCAGCCTGCGAATGAGGTCGAGCGCCTTGTAGGCGGCGATCCCTCCGGAAATGATGAGCAGGATGCGTTTGCCCCGTATCACGTCGCCGTCCGTCCCTGGCCGTTCACCGCGTTCCCCCTTTTAGGGGAAAATCACCAAAAACCACATTCAAAGACTGTGGAATGATCCTAAGCGGCCGGGCCGATCCGGGCAAGTGCTAATGCCGTTTCCGGCGGGTGCCGGACAGAAGAAAGCGCCGGCCTCGGGCCGACGCCTCCATCTTCCGATGGGACGGGACAAGGGGCGGATGGGCGCGTCCCCAGGCCGCCGCGAACCGCGGACGTGCCGGGTCTATTGGGACGAATCCTCTATCGCGTCGCCCGAATCCTCGATGTCTTCGCCCATACCCCGGATGGTGTTGTCACAGGCGCCGAGGACTGCGATGCCCGCAAGGAGGGTGGCGATCAGGGCAAGCCTGTTCAGGACATTGTGCATAAAGCGGGGCCTCCTTCACTTAAAGCCATTCCGCATACGCTGGGCGGCACCGGGGGGACCCGGTGCCGCCGGCATGCCAGAATGAAACAGGAAGCAGGGGGCGTAAGTTCCTGGCGGCGGCCCGTGCGGGCTAGATCCGCCAGCCGCTGTGGATCGCGGCGATGCCGCCCGTCAGGTTGCGCCATCTGGCGCGGGCCAGGCCGGCCGCCTCCATCCGGGCCGCGAGATCCTGCTGCGACGGGAACTGGCGGATGCTTTCGACGAGATACTGATAGCTTTCCCGGTCCTTGGCCACGATCTGCCCCATGCGGGGAATCACGTTGAAGGAATAGAGGTCGTAAAGCCTGTCCAGGCCCGGGATCACGACGCGGCTGAACTCCAGGCAGAAGAAGCGCCCGCCCGGCTTGAGCACGCGCCGAGCCTCCTCCAGCGCGCGGTCGATGCGGGTCACGTTCCTGAGGCCGAAGGCGATCGTGTAGACGTCGACCGAGCGGTCGCGCACCGGCAAGGATTCCGCGTTGCCGACGGTGAAGGACAGGCCCGTGGCGATGCCCCGGTCGATCGCCCGGTCGCGTCCGACCCGCACCATGTTCTCGGTCAGGTCGCAGACCGTCACCCGCGCCCCGGCGCCGGCGCGCTGCAGGAAGCGGAACGCGATGTCGCCGGTGCCTCCGGCGACATCCAGGAGATGCTCCCCCGGCCGCGGCCGGATCATGTCCATGAACTGGTTCTTCCAGATCCGATGGATGCCGCCGCTCATCAGGTCGTTCATGAGGTCGTAGCGGTTCGCCACGCCGGCGAACACGCCCCGGACGAGCGACGTCTTTTCCGCCGGATCGACCGGCCTGTAGCCGAACCAGCGTGCTTCCGGATCGCGGACCTGCCGGCCGGCGCTTTCGGCAGGAGAAGAGGGAGTGTCTCTCATGGTCGCGGACCATAGCGCGGGCGCCCGCTTCTTGCTATAGGCAGCCGTCATGCCGGAGCTCCCAGAAGTCGAAACGGTCTGCCGCGGCCTGGCCGCTAAACTGGAAGGGCGGGCGCTGGTGCGCGTGGTCCAGCGGCGGCCCGATCTGCGCTATCCCCTGCCCGAACGCCTGAGCGAGCGCCTGACCGGCCGGCGGGTCGAACGGTTGGAACGCCGGGCCAAGTACATCCTGATCCATCTCGACGACGGGATGACGGTGCTGATCCATCTCGGCATGTCGGGCCGGATGACGTTCGGCCCGGCGCCGGCAGGCCCGCCGACGGCGCACGACCACATCAT
>JAJUFW010000223.1 GCA_029263555.1 Alphaproteobacteria bacterium | reverse complement strand
CTTCTTGACGTCGCGCAGGAGCTGGAGGTCGAGGGCCGCAAGCATTTCGAGAAGCTGTGGGCCGAAGAAGAGGCGGCGTTGATCGAGCGCGGCCTGGAGATCACCAATTTCGGTCCCGACGTCAATCCCGACGCGGTTTTTGCCGCCGGCGTCTGGAAACAGGTCAAGGACAAGACCGGTGCGGACGGCGAGGATTTCTACATCTTCGCCCGCGAAAAGGGACTGACCCCCGAGTGACCGCGACGGCGGATCACGGTCAGCGGGAGATCCTGATGCTGAGGTCCCTTCTCAATCTCCATGATGCCCTGACCCGCCTGACCTTCTGGCTGGCCGTGGCGGCGGTGTTCTATCTCACCGCCGTCACGGGCTTCGAGGTCGTGGGACGATACGTCTTCAGGACGCCGACGGACTGGGCGCCCGACAGCAGCGCGGTCGCCTTCGCCTACATCACCTTCCTTGCCGCCCCGATGCTCACCTGGAGATCCGGACATGCGGCAATGACGGTCGTGACCGACACCGCTCCGCCCTCCGTGGCGCTGTGGCTCACCCGGATATCGCTGATCGTCGCCGCCCTTACCTGCGGGCTGTGCGGCTATTACGGCGCCGTCGAGACGGCCCGGCAGATCAAGCAGGGCGTCACCATGATCACCGTGACGCCGATCCCGAAATGGACGGTCACCGGGGTCATTGTCTACGGCCTCGTCAGCATGGCGCTGTACTTCCTGCGCCAGTTCGCCGCGACCTTCGCGCGCAATCCCATCCCGAACGACGGAGACGCGGCGTGGAATGGTACGTTCTCCTGATCGGCGCCTTCGTTCTGCTGATCGCGCTGTTTGCGACCGGGCTGCCGATCTTCCTCTCCTTCCTGTCGCTGAACATACTCGGTCTCTACCTGCTGTCCGGCAACTTCAACGGCGTGACGCTGATCATCAATTCGATGTTCAGCAATGCCACCAGCGTCTCGCTGGCGGCCATCACGCTGTTCGTGCTGCTGGGCGAGCTTCTTTTCCGGTCCGGGTCGGTGAAGATCCTGTTCAACGCCGTGGACGCCCTGATCGGAAATGTCCGGGCGCGCCTCTATGTGGTCAGCATCGTGCTCTCGACCGTGTTCGGCGCCCTTTCGGGGTCGGCCATGGCGGTGGCGGCGATGATGGGATCGTCGCTCTTGCCCGAGATGCGGTCGCGCTCCTACGACCGGAATCTCTCCATGGGGACGATCCTCGCGGGATCGAGCCTCGCCCCGATCATTCCCCCGAGCGTCATGGCGATCGTGCTCGGGATGCTGTCGAAGGAATCGATCGCCGCACTGCTGATCGCCGGCATCGTGCCCGGACTGATCCTGTCGGCGGTATTCCTCATTTACGTCGTTGTCCGCAGCATGCTGGACCCGTCGATTGCCCCCGTGATCAACCAGGAAGGCCGGTCCTGGGGCGAGAGGCTGGGCATCGCGTTCAGGGCCTCGCCGTTTCTGTTGATTATCGTCACGATCATCGGGCTGATCCTCGCCGGGATCGCCACGCCGACCGAGGCGGCGGCCATGGGCTGCTTCACCGCGGCCATCATCTGCGCCTTCTACGGCAACCTGAACTGGCAGACGATTTCGGAATCGCTGAAGTCGACCGCATCGACCACGGCCATGATCATGATCATCATGGTCTGCTCGGTCTCGTTCAGCCAGCTTCTGAACATGAGCGGGGCAACGTTCAAGCTGGTGGCCTGGGCGACCGACCTGGCCCTCCCGCTCGTCGTCATGTTCGTCGTCCTGCAGGCGCTTCCCTTCGTACTGTGCATGTTCATCGACCAGATCGCGCTGATGATCATGCTGGTGCCGCTCTACACGCCGCTGCTCGACGCCCTGGGGTTCGATCCCCTTTGGTTCTGGACACTCTTCCTGATCAACATGTCGCTCGGGGGCATCACACCGCCCTTCGGCTACACCCTGTTCGCGCTGAAGGGCGTCGTGCCGGACGCGTCGATCCAGGACGTCTATCGGGCGGCAGTGCCCTTTATCGGGCTGTTCATGCTGGTGATGGCGTTCCTGGCCCTATTCCCCGGCATCATCCTGTTCGTGCCGTCCTTCCTGTAGACGACAGCCATCCACGGAAAGTCAGGTCATGGATCTTGGAATCTCAGGTCTCAACGCCCTCGTCCTCGGCGGCAGCCAGGGGCTCGGCTTCGCATGCGCCAAGGCGCTGTCCGAGGAGGGCGTCCGGGTAGCCATCAACGGCCGCGACCCGGAACGCGGGGCGGAAGCAGCCCGTGCGCTCGGCGGCAGCGCCGTCTTCATCGCCGGCGACGTTTCCGATCCGGCATCGCGGGAAAGGATCGTGCGGGACGCAAGAGCGGCACTCGGCCCGATATCGATCCTCGTGACCAATGCCGGCGGCCCGCCTCCGGGTCCGCTCGACACCCACGAGCACGAGACCTGGCTGAAGGCCCTTGAGACCAACATGCTCTCGGCCATCCATCTCACGCGGCTCGTCTTGCCGGACATGCTGGAGGCCGGTTTCGGACGCGTCGTCAACGTGACCTCGTTCACGGTGCGCGAACCCTATCCCAACATGGGGCTCGCAACCGGCGTTCGCGCCGGCTTGACGGGCGCCATGTCCGCGCTTGCCCGCGAGGTTGCCGACAAGGGGATCACCGTGAACAACCTTCTGCCGGGCCTCATGGACACCGGGGCTCTTAGGCGGGTCTATGCGGCGCAGGCGCGGCAGCAGGGAATTACGGAAGATGAGGCCAAGACCCGCATGGCCGCATCCGTGCCCATGCGCCGGCTGGGCCTGGCAGAGGATTTCGGGCCCGCATGCGCTTTCCTTTGTTCGCGCCATGCCGGGTACATCACCGCCCAGAATCTGACGGTCGACGGCGGCCTCGTCCGCTCGCTGCTCTGACCCAAGCACGAAGTTTCGGGAGCTTTCGATGAAGGATATCAACGCGCCGGAGCTGTCGCTCGGCGTCGTCGGCGCCGGCGCCATGGGCTCGGGAATTGCCCATGTCGCCGCCCTGGCGAACATTACCGTTCATCTCTTCGACAACCGGGACGGCGCCGCGGCAAAGGCCCGGGACGGCATCGCCGCCCGGCTCATCAAACGTGCGGAAGAAGGAAAGACGTCGCGGGAAACGGCGGCGCTCGCGGTCGCCTGCCTGCGGGTGGCGGACTCGCTGGAGCAGCTTGCCGATTGCGACGTGGTGATCGAAGCCATCGTCGAGGATCTGGAGCTGAAGCGCGAGGTCTTCCGGCGGCTGGAAAGCATCGTGCCAGCACGGACGATTCTCGCGTCCAACACGTCGTCGCTGCCGATCGGCGCGATCGCTGCCGGTCTGGCGCATCCCGAGCGCGTCGCCGGCATGCATTTCTTCAATCCGGTGCCGGTGATGCGGCTGGTCGAGGTGATCAGCGGACCGGACACGACAGAGGAGGTCCTGGCCGCGCTGACCGCGCTCGGCCGCCGACTCGGACGGGAACCGGTCGCGGTCAAGGACACCCCGGGCTTCCTCGTGAATTTCGGCGGCCGGGCCTACACCACCGAGGCGCTGGCCCTCGTCCATGAGAATGTGGCGACGCCCGCGCAGATCGACGCGGTGATGCGGGACTGCTGCGGCTTTCGGATGGGACCGTTCGAACTCATGGACCTGACGGGCGTCGACGTCAATTTCCCGGTCACCCGTTTCGTCCATGAGAGCTTCTTCGGCGACCCGCGCCTTCGGTCCACTCCCTTCCACCGCTACAAGCTCGAGACCGGCCAGCTGGGGCGCAAGACCCAGCGCGGATTCTTCGACTACCGCGAGGGCGCCGTGCGTCCGTCTCCCGATGCGGAGGTTTCCACCCCGCCGGCGCGGAGCGTCGTCCTGGCAGAGCCCGACGCGGCGCTGGCCGCCCTTGCCCGCGACTGCGGGGCGGCCGTGCTGGCGACCGACGATGGGACCTCCCCCATCCTGGCGGCCCCGGTCGGCGAGGACTGCGCGGCCTTCGCCTGTCGCACCGGCATCGACCACCGCCGCCTAGTTGCCGTCGATCTGGCGGCCGATACCTCCAAGCGCATCACGGTCATGACCGCACCCGGCGCGGATCCGACCGTACGCGGGGCCGCGATCGCCCTGCTGGCGACCGCCAAGGCGGTAACGGCAATCGCCGACTCGCCCGGCTTCATCGCCCAGCGCATCTGCGCGATGGTCGCCAATCTGGGCTGCGAAATGGCCCAGATGGGCCTCGCACAGCCAAACGACATCGATACGGCCATGCGGCTCGGGCTCAACTATCCTAAGGGCCCGCTGGAACTGGCCGATGCGATGGGGGTGGGGACGGTGTTCCGGATCCTGTCCGAAGCCCAGCGCCTCACGGGCGACGACCGCTACCGCCCGAGCCAGTGGCTGCGGCGCCGTGCACAGCTCGGCCTCGGAGCGCGGGTGGTCTAGGCCTCGCCCGCCCGCGCGGGTCCCAGCACCTCCGCCGTTTCGCGAAGGACCGCAGCCAGGGAACCGCGCATGGCCGCTTCGGTGATGCTGCCCGTCGCCACCGGAACGGTGAGCGCGGCGACGTCCCCGTCCCCCACGACCGGCACGGCAATGCCGCCGATGCCCGGCCGCCACGCATCACGGATGATCGCGATCCCCTGCTGGCAGGCCGACGCCAGGTGACGGTTGAAGATGTCGGGATTGCCGCCGCGCCTCGTAATGTCCGCGCGCACCCGGGCCGCGACCGTGCGCCTCTCGCGGTCCGGCAGCGCGGAAAGGATGGCGATGCCGGCCGCCGACACCGCGATCGGCAGCCGCCCCCCGGTCGCAAGGCGCACGGCCACCATGTTCGATCCCTGGATCACCTCGACGAAGGTCACGTGGATTCCGTCGCGGATCGCCAATGCCGCGGTTTCACCGGTCTTCTCGGACAGCTGCTTCAGGCGCGGACGCGCCCGCTCCAACAGGCTCATGCCGGCAAGGACCGGGTAGCCCAGGGTCAGGTTCTTGGGCGTCAGCTCATAGGTCCGGGAGGTCTGACTCAGCCGAACGTAGCCGAGGATCGACAGCGTATGCGTCAGCCTGCTGACGGTTGACGGCGCAAGCGAGGTCGCCCGCGCCAGTTCTCCGTTGGAAAGGGGTTTCTGAGCACGCGACAACGCCTCGAGAATGGCCAGTCCGCGCGCCAAAGCATCCACGAATTGCCTGTCTTCCTGTGCCATCAAGCCCCCATATCTTTCCGCAGTGCGGAATTACTTTCCGCAGTTTGTCATTGCGAATAGCACCTCTATCGAGGAAAGTCGACGCACAAAGGCGTAGCAAGCGCCCCACTCTATCCAATGGGAGGAATGAAGATGCTGACCGGCGACATGCTGCGCCGCTCGGCCGAGCGTTTCCCGCGCAAGGCGGCGATCCTCTGGCAGGGCACCGAGCTCAGCTACCGGGATCTCGACCTCGCCGCCAACAAGTTGGCGAACACGCTTCTGGACCTCGGCCTGAGCAAGGGTGCAAAGGTCGGCATCCTGAGCCGCAACCGGGCCGAATACGGGATCGCCTTCTTCGGCGTTGCCCGCACCGGAGGCGTTCTCGTCAACGTCTCGG
>JAJUFW010000654.1 GCA_029263555.1 Alphaproteobacteria bacterium | reverse complement strand
GGCGAGATCCGGTCGATCCCGACCCAGTCCTTGGCCAGCCCCTCGCCTTCGGTCAGCCGGATCAGCATGAGGGGCGTGACCGGGACGGGCAGGACGCGGTAGGCCAGGACGCCCGTGAGCGGCAGGCCGATGAAAATGGCCAGGAGCGCGACCAGGAGCCGTCTGATCCAGCGCCGCCGCACGCCCGTCTTCCCTCTTCCGGTCAGCCGAGCCAGCGCCGAAGCCGCTCCGCCGCCTCGGCCATGTCGTCGGTGGCACCGGCGAAGGAGAAGCGGACCGCAGTGTGCCCGCGCAGCGGATCGAAATCGGTGCCCGGCGTCGCCGCTACCCCCGTCTCGGCCAGCATGCGCCGGCAGAACGCCTCGCTGTCGTTGGTGAGGTGCGCGATTTCCGCGTAGATGTAGAAGGCCCCGTCCGCCGGCGCCAGCCGGGTGAATCCGGCACGCGGCAGATCGTTCAGCAGCAGTTCGCGATTCGCCGCATATCGGGCGACGTTCCGGTCCAGCTCGTCCCGACAGTCGAAGGCGGCGACGGCGGCATATTGCGAGAGCGTCGGAGGGGAGATGAACAGGTTCTGCGCCAGGCATTCGACCGCCCGCAGCAGATCCTCCGGCACCACCATCCAGCCGAGCCGCCAGCCGGTCATCGAGTAGTATTTCGAGAAGCTGTTGATGACCACGGCCTCTTCGCTGCTGGCGAGCGCGGTCGTCGCCCGCATGCCGTAGTCGATGCCGTGATAGATCTCGTCCGAGATCAGCCGGATCCCTTTCTGCTGGCAATAGGCGGCGAGATCGGCCATCTCTGCGGCGGAGAGCATGGTGCCCGTGGGATTGGCCGGGCTTGCCACGATCAGGCCGTCGACCGGCCCGGGCAGGCTGTCGAGCAGCGCCGGCGTCGGCTGAAAGCGCGTCTCGGGCCCCGCCGGCAGTTCGACGGCCTCGACCCCGACGGCCTTCAGGATATTCCGATATGCCGGATAGCCGGGCGCCGCCAGGGCGACCCGGTCGCCGACGTCGAAGGCGGCCAGGAAGGACAGCATGAAACCGCCGGACGAGCCGGTGGTGACGACGATCCGCTCGGCCGGGACGGACACGCCGTATTCCTCCCGATAATGCCGGGCGATGCGTTCGCGCAGCTCCGGGATGCCGAGCGCGACCGTGTAGCCGATCTTGTCCCGGTCGAGCGCCGCCTTGGCGGCTTCGATCACTTTCGAAGGCGCGGGCGTGCTGGGCTGGCCCACTTCCAGGTGCAGGACGTCGCCATGGGTGCGCCGGCGTTCGGCCGCCGCGGACATGACATCCATCACGATGAAGGGGGGAATCGAACCGCGTCGTGCGACTTTCAGGGTCATGGGAACTCGATAATCGTCTTCAGGGCATCCGGCGCCGTCCGGGCACCGTCGGGGGTATCGGAACGGCGCCGGCGACGAGGATCAGAAGGCGAAATCCGTGGCCGACGCCAGCCCCGCACCGCGCGGGTCGCTGGCAGCGTAGCAGATCTTGGATGCCGCCCTATCCCAGTCGCACCAGATCGCGGTCGCCCGGCCGAGCCCGGGCACGGTCCACACCTGATGGCCGCGCGTCTCCAGGGCGCGGACGTCCTCCGCCGTCGTGAATTCGTCGGCGAGGACGGCCGGCGTCGTGAAATCCGGTGCGGCGCGGCCGAGGGCCAGCGCCTGATCGACCCGCGTCCCACGCAGGACGACTTCGGCCAGGGGCTCCGTCAGCGCGGTCAGGACGTCGGCGCCCGCGCCGGCGAAGACCACCTGCCGCTTCGGCTGATTGGCCAGGAGCGCGAGGCCGCCCAGGGCATTGACGCCCGGGGTGGGCGCCGGCGCGATGACGATGCCGGTGCCGGACGCCAGCTGCCCGGAACCGAACAGGCCGTAATTGGTGAAGCCGCAGACGACCGACATCTCGGTCTGCGACAGGATCGACAGGGTCGCGCCGAAGCTGGTCGCGCCG
>JAJUFW010000468.1 GCA_029263555.1 Alphaproteobacteria bacterium | reverse complement strand
CTTTCCTACGAGCGATCCATGCATCGGCTTCCCCTCATGATGCGGGTCGGGTAGAGTGAGTTTATAAACATATATTCGTTTATTTATGGGGATGCAACTTGCCCAGGCCGAAGACGGTTCCGGACGAAATCGTGCTGGAGGAAGCCCTCGCGATCATGCAGGCGGGCGGGCCGGACAGCTTGACCTTCGCCGCCCTCGGCCAGCGAACGGGGCTTTCGGCCTCCACCCTGGTCCAGCGCTTCCGCACCAAGGAGGCGCTGTCGAAGGCCGCGCTCGTTCACGCCTGGGACCGGCTGGACCGGCAGACGGAGGAAGCGGCCAAGGCCTGCCCCGGGTCGCCGGAGGGCGCGGTCGAGCTTCTGGTCAGGCTGTCCCGGATCTATGGGGGGATGGACAGCTACGCCGATGGTCTCCTCCTTCTGCGCGAGGATCTGCGCGATCCCGACCTGCGGGCAAGGGGGAGGGCCTGGGCCGCAAGACTGTCGGCCGTGCTCGACCGGTGCTTTCCCGGCCGCGCCGGAACGGGACGCATCCTGGCCTCCCAGTGGCAGGGCGCCCTTCTGTGGTGGAGCTTCGAGCAGACGGGCCCCATCGAGGACTTCGTGCGGAAGGAACTGGGCTTCTTCGTCGGAAGCGTTCTGGGCTGCAGGTGATCGGCCGCCCCGGAGACCCCGTCTCGCGCGCGTCGTGGGTTGAGCAGGCCATGTCGCATTCCCGGTCGCGGCCGGGTGGCCGCGGTGGCTTGATCTTCATGTCCAGGGTGCTGCCCGGCGAACCGCCGGGCAGATAATTGGGAAGCCGGTCAAAGGCCGGCGCTGCCCCCGCAACGGTAGCGGAGCCGAAAGTCCCGACAGGAGACCACTGAGCCGCGGGCTCGGGAAGGTGTCGGGACAGTCCGAACGGACGGCTCCGGAGCCCGGAAACCAGCCCCGGATCCTTGCAACTCGACTGATCGCGGTGGGCGGTCAGGAGGCAGACGGTTGCGGGCGGTCCCCGGCATCGGGCCTGCCCCGGGCGACACCTTCCTCTCTTCCCCACCAGTTCAGTCCTTGGCTTACGAGGTCAGGACATGGACACACGCAACGAGATGCTGACGCTGCTGCGGAGCCGCCGGGAAGGCTTCAGCCTTGCACGACCCTTCTATGTCGATCCCGCCTTCTTCCGGCTCGACCTTGAGCTGATCTGGTATCGAGAGTGGCTGTTCGTCGGGCACGATTGCGAATTGCCGAAGCCGGGCAGCTTTCTGACCGTGCAGATCGGCGACTACCCGATCGTACTGCTGCGCGACAGGGACGGAAGGGTCCGCGCTTTCCACAACTCCTGCCGCCATCGCGGCAGCCGGGTGTGCACGGCGGAAAAGGGCATGGCGGCCCGGCTGGTCTGCCCCTATCACCAGTGGACCTACGATCTCGACGGCAGGCTGCTGTTCGCCCGCCAGATGGCGGAGGGCTTCGACAAGGACGGGTTCGGGCTGAAGCCCGTTCCTTGCGAAAGCGTGGCCGGCTACATCTTCGTCTCGCTGGCGGCCGAGCCCGCCGATTTCGCACCCTTCCGCCATTTGATGGAGGCCTATTTCGGGCCGCACCGGCTGGGCGAGGCCAAGGTCGCCTACGAGAGCACGATCGTCGAGAAGGGCAACTGGAAGCTCGTCTGGGAGAACAACCGGGAATGCTACCACTGCGCCGGCAACCATCCCGAGCTCTGCCGGAGCTATCCTGAGGCGCCGACGGTCACGGGCGTCGACGGCGCGGAAGGCGACCCGGACATGCAGGCGCACTGGGCACGATGCGAGGCGGCCGGCCTTCCCTCCCGCTTCCGCATCGATCCCGCCGGCCAGTACCGCGTGACCCGCGCCCCGCTTCTCGGCGACGCGGTCAGCTATACGATGACGGGCGGGCGCGCCGTGACGGCCGACCTGTCCGACGCCGTTCCGGCCGACCGCATCGGAACCCTGATGCTCTATCACTATCCGACGACGTGGAACCACGTGCTGGGCGACCATGCGGTCACCTTCCGCGTGCTTCCGGTCAGCGCCACGGAAACGGCGGTGACGACGAAATGGCTGGTGCACCGGGACGCGGTCGAAGGCGTCGACTACGACCTCGCCGAACTCATCCATGTCTGGACCGCGACCAACGATCAGGACCGGCGGATCGTGGAGGAGAACGCGCGCGGCATCCGGTCGCCGGCCTACGAGCCTGGCCCCTATTCCGAAACGCACGAGGGCGGGGTGATCCAGTTCGTCGACTGGTACGCGCGCTTGATCGCGCCGCGGCTCGCCGAAGGGGGTACGCCGCCGCTGCGCAGCGTCGCGTGACGGAGGCGCCTCCCATGAACGCGATGGCGAAGCCCCTGTCCTGGAGCGCCTTCGACGGGACCGCGCCGTGGGACGATCGCCGGCACCGGCTGGAGGTGGTCGCGGTGAACGACGAGGCGCCGGGCGTGAAGACCTTCACCTTCGTGTCCGACACGCCGGCCTGGTTCCGCTACAAGCCCGGCCAGTTCGTGACGCTGGAACTGCCCGCCGGGCCCGAGCCCTTGATGCGGACCTACACCCTGTCCTCCAGCCCGTCCCGCCCCTTCTCGGTCGCGGTGACCGCCAAGGCGCAGCCGGGCAGCATCGGCACGCGCTGGATGTTCGACAACCTCCGGCCGGGCATGCGGGTGAAGGCCCATGGCCCGGCAGGGGCGTTCTCGCTGCACGACCATCCGGCCGCGAAATATCTCTTCGTCTCGGCAGGCTCAGGCGTCACGCCGATGATGTCGATGCTGCGGTGGCTGGGCGACTGCGCGCCTGCGGCCGACGTCGCCTTTCTCAACTGCGCCCGCCGGCCGGAGGAAATCATTTTCCGCCGGGAACTCGAGCTTCTCGCCCGCCGCATGCCGGGTCTCGCGCTCGGCTTCCTGGTCGAGGAGCGTTCGCGCGGCGAGGCCTGGTCCGGTCTGACGGGCCGGATCGATGGCGCACGGCTCACTCTGCTGTCGCCCGACGTCCATGAACGCGAGGTGTTCTGCTGCGGG
>JAJUFW010000697.1 GCA_029263555.1 Alphaproteobacteria bacterium | reverse complement strand
GCCCGGCTCATTCGGCCGGCGGCTCGCCCGTCGCATCTCCGGATGCCGTGGCGGCTGCGGTCTTGCGCGGCCGGCCCGGACGGCGGCGCGGCTTGGGCGCCTCCTCCCCGGCTTCGGCGGCCGCATCCGCTGCTGCGGGGGCAGCCTCCTGCGTCGGCTGCGGCGCGGCGTTGGCGGGTGCACGGATGATGCGCTCCAGGCCGACCCGGTCCTCTTCCGCCTCCGAGCCGTTGTCCTGCGCCTCGGCCGGTTCGGCGGCCCGACGCCCCCGGCGGCCCCGCGGAGCCGGAGACCGCGGCGTCTCGGCCACGGGCGTCTCTTCGGCCTGGGTCTCCTGCTCGCCATCCGACTGGCGCGGATCCTGGAACAGGTCGGCCGCCGGCGCCGTCTCGTCCCGGCGGGCATTGTCGCGGGCGTGTTGCTGCCGCTGGCCCTGCTGATCGCGCCCGTCGCGCCCCATCTCGCGCCGGACGTCGCGGCCATTCGGCATCGGCTCGCGGCCATCCTCGCGGTCGCCGCCATGGCCCGACTGCTCGAACTGCTGCTGCTGGGCCTGCGCATAGGCCTCGTTCATCGCAATGATGATGCGATGGTAGTGTTCGGCGTGCTGAAGATAGTTCTCGGCCATGATGCGGTCGCCGGCGGCGGAAGCATCACGGGCAAGTCCCAGATATTTTTCGTAGACCTGGTGGGCATTGCCCCGGATCCGGACGTCCGGACCGTTGCTGTCGAAGGTCTGATTGCGGTTGGGCAGGTTCGAGCGGCGGCCCGGGTTATTGCTTCCCCTGCCGCGTGAGCGCCTGGAGTTCGGACCCTGTCTCATTAAAGCCTTTGCCTTAAGTAAGTTAATAACCGACACCATCGCGGTCGGTCGATTGCGCAACCCCGCCACTACGGATCGCACAATACGGTGAGCGATCACCCGAGGCAGCATATGTGGGAAGCCGCACGAAGACGGAAGCCGGAGGCCCGTGGTCTTTCGTTGTCCCAAACCTAGCGTCCCGTCAGGTCATTTCCAATCTTTTTTTGTCCGAATACCGCACGTGGGATCCCGGCGAGATCGGAACGGAAGCCCAGATCGGACACCCCCGCCCGGGCCAGGATCGCGGCCACGTCCTCCGCCTGCCCGCGCCCCACTTCGACCACGATCCGGCCGTCCGGCGCCAGCAGGCGGTCCAGATCCCGCGCGATCGCGCGATATGCCGCAAGCCCGTCGTCGCCGGCAGCAAGGGCCGACGGCGGGTCGTAAAGCCTGACTTCCGGCTCCAGCAGCGGCAGTTCGCCTTCGGCGATATAGGGCGGATTGGAGACAACGAGATCGAATCCGGTAGCAAGCGGGGACGCCCAGTCGCCGACGACGAAGGCGCTGCGCCCGCCGACTCCGAGCCGCATCGCGTTCGACGCAGCGGTCCGCGCCGCGCCCTCGCTGCGGTCGACGCCGAGCCCCCAGGCGTTCGGCAGCTCGTGCAGAAGGGCAACGAGAAGGCAGCCCGTTCCGGTCCCGAGATCCAGCACCTTGAGCGCCGCCTCCCGGTCGTCGACCAGCGCCAGCGCCGCCTCGACCACGGTCTCGGTGTCCGGACGGGGATCGAGCGTCGCGTCGGAGAGAAGGAATTCCAGGCTCCAGAACTCGCGGACGCCCAGGATGCGGCTGACCGGTTCCCGTCGCAGCCGTCGGGCCGCCAGCCGTTCGACAGCTGCAAGCTCCTCGGGTC
>JAJUFW010000369.1 GCA_029263555.1 Alphaproteobacteria bacterium | reverse complement strand
GCTTTTGGCAGCCGTCGTCTTCCGTGGCATTCGCGAGAGCATGTGGCTGAACATCGTATGCACCGTGATCGAGATTTCCGGGCTGGCGCTGATCATCGTCGTCGGCCTCCCCTACTGGGGGTCGGCCGATCTTCTTGAGATCCCGCCGGCCGCCGAAGGCGGGCCGGAAGCGCTGGGCCCGGTCTTCGTGATGCAGGCCGCCGTCCTCACCTTCTTCTCCTTCATCGGCTTCGAGGACATCCTGAACATCGGGGAAGAGGTCAAGAACCCGCGGCGCAACATTCCCTTGGGCCTCATCCTGGCGATGGTTTCGGCGACGCTGATCTATGTCGCCGTGGCGGTCACCGCCGTCTCAGTCGTGCCCTGGCGCGAACTTGCCGCCGTTCCAGGCCCGCTGGCGGAGGTCGCCCGGCGGGCGGCTCCCTGGTTCCCCGAGATCATGTTCGTCGCCATCACGATTTTCGCGGTCGCCAATACCGCTCTTCTCAACTACGTGATGGGATCGCGGCTGGCCTACGGTATGGCCCGTCAGGGGCTGCTGCCGCAGGCGCTGGGGCGCGTCCATCCGGACCGGCGGACGCCGCACCTGGCCATTGCGGTGATCCTGCTCCTGGTGATCGTGCTCGCCATGCTCGGCGACATCGCCCAGCTTGCCTCGGCGACCGTGCTACTGCTGATGACGGTCTTCGTCATCGTCAACAGCGCCCTGGTACTCCTCAAGCTGCGCCACGGCGAACCTAGGGGCGGTTTCGAGGTGCCGATCGCGGTTCCCATCCTGGGCGCACTGGTCTGCCTGACGCTCCTGGTGAACCGGGTGCTGGGCGGCGACTGGCGCGCGCCGGCCAGGGCCGGCGCCCTTCTCGCGGCCATCGCCCTGCTCTACGCCCTCCTGCGGCCAAGCCATGTCGCCGACGACGATCCGCTCCTCGACGAGGCGGGCGAGTCGACCGGCGCGCCGGCCGAATAGGCCGAATCCGCCTCTCACCGGACCGTTCCGCCGAGAACCGTCGCCGGATCGCTTCCCCGGCGGGGCGTGGGGCCCGGCGTCGCGGCCGCCCATTTCTCTCGCGGAAGATGCAAAAGCCGATGCCGCCCGGTTCCGTCGCTTGCCAAGCGTCCCGCGCGCTCCCCATAATCGCGGCCGCGAGGTGGGGTCGGTTACGTCCGAAGACGCGATCGGGGGCTTGAGAGGGAGCGAATGGCGCCAGCAACACCGGCCATTGATGTCGTTTCAATTACGAAGGTCTATGAAAGTGGCCAGGAGGCAGGGGTCACGGCGCTCAAGGGAGTTTCCCTCCAGATCCGCGACAACGAGTTCTTCACGCTTCTGGGGCCCTCCGGGTGCGGGAAGACCACGCTGCTGCGCCTGATCGCCGGCTTCGAGGAGCCGACGGAAGGCCATATCCTTCTTTACGGCGATCCGATCGAGGGCCTGCCGCCACACAGGCGCCCGGTCAACACGGTTTTCCAGAGCTATGCGCTGTTTCCCCACATGACCGTCGCCCAGAACATCGCGTTCGGGCTGCAGATGAAGGGGGTCGCGCGGGATGAGGCCTCGCGCCGAGTGGGCGAGATGCTGGATCTCGTTCGGCTGAAGGGAATGGAGAACCGCAAGCCGGGCCAGCTTTCGGGCGGGCAGCAGCAGCGGGTGGCGCTGGCCAGGGCCCTGGCGTCGGGGCCGCGCGTACTGCTTCTGGACGAGCCGCTGTCCGCGCTCGATCTGAAGCTCCGCAAGGAGATGCAGATCGAGCTGAAGCGCCTGCAGACGGAAACCGGCATCACCTTCATCTTCGTGACCCACGACCAGGAAGAGGCGCTGACCATGTCGGATCGCCTGGCCGTCATGAGCCAGGGCGAGATCCTACAGGTCGGCGATCCGCGATCGATCTACGAGCGGCCGGTCCGCCGATTCGTCGCCGATTTCATCGGCGAGACCAACTTCCTGACGGCCTCCGTCGGATCCCGGGACGGGGCCGCCGCCCGCTACGACCTGCCGGGCGGCGAGACGCTGATCGGCCCGCCTCCCCCGGACGGGGCCGGCTCCGGCCCCGTGACGCTGGCCTTCCGGCCCGAGCATGTGAGCGTCTCCGCCGCGACCGGCGCGGGCCTTTCCGGGCGGATCCAGAACATCGTCTATTTCGGCACCGACACCTCGTACCACGTTCAGCTCGACTCGACAGGGACGCGGATCACCGCCCGCCTGCAGAACAGAATCGGCACCCTGCCCGCGCTTGAGATCGGCATGCCCGTCCGCGTGCAGGTCGCGCCCGAGGCCGTTCAGGTCCTGGAGGACTGACCATGGCGGGCCTGATGAAGCCGTCCGTCCTGCGTACCGGCGGCATGATCCTGCCGGCGGTCCTGTTCATCGGGGTCTTCTTCCTCATCCCCCTCGCGCTCATGGGCTATGTCTCGGTCCAGGAGAGGGGGGAATTCGGCAGCGTCGCCTGGGGTACCTTCACGCTCGAGGCCTATGAACGGTTCTTCTTCGAGCGGGACTTCCTGGACGACAGCTTGGTCCTCAATGCGGACTATGCCCAGATCTTCGTCCGGACCTTCCTTCTTTCGATCGGCACCACCGTCCTCTGCCTCGTGATCGCCTTTCCGACGGCGCTCTACATGGCGATGCAGCCGCCGGCGACGCGGAACTGGCTGATCTTCCTGGTGACCATCCCGTTCTGGACCAATCTTCTGGTCCGCAACTACGCCTGGATCCTGCTGCTGCGCAACGGCGGGCTGATAGACGGCTGGTTCGGCGCGCTGGGGCTGAGCAGCGGTCCGCTCAACCTCCTCTACACCGACTTCTCGCTGGCGGTGGGACTCACCTATTCGTTCCTGCCGTTCATGGTGCTGCCCATCTATGCCAGCCTGGAGAAGCTGGATTTCCGGCTGGTGGAGGCGGCCTACGATCTCGGTGCGGACAAGTGGCGCGCGCTGCGCCACGTGATCGTTCCCTTCGCCATGCCGGGGATCGCCGCAGGCTGCGTGCTCGTGTTCATACCGTGCCTGGGGTCTTACGTGACGCCGGAGCTGCTCGGCGGCGGCAAGCGCCTGATGATCGGCAGCCTGATCCAGAACCAGTTCGGGTCCTCCCGCAACTGGCCGTTCGGCTCGGCCCTCTCCTTCGCCCTGCTGGCTCTCGTGCTCGTGACCATGATGCTCTACCTGCTGCGCTACCGGTCCGCCCCACAGGTGGCGAAATGAGCCGGGCGTCATCGCTCAGGAACTTTCCCGGCACGCGGCTGGGCGCCGGGCTGTTCTTCGTCTATCTCTACATCCCGATCTGCATCCTGATCTGGCTGTCGTTCAACGCCAACCGCTCGGCCACGATCTGGACCGGCTTCACCCTGGACTGGTACGGAGTCGTTCTTTCGAACAAGGACATCCTCCGGGCGGCGGCCCATTCCCTGATCGTCGCCGTCGTGGCATCGGTGGCGGCGACGCTGATGGCGATCCCGGCCGCGATCGGCATGGCGAACAGGAAGTTCCGCGGCCAGTCAGCGATCAGCGCCGTGATCGCCCTGCCCCTCCTGGTGCCGGAGATCGTGACCGCGGTCGCGACGCTCCTGTTCTTCGTCCTGGTCGGCATTCCGAACGGGCTTCTGACGGTGATCCTGGCGCATACCGTCTTCTGCATTCCCTTCGCCTATCTGCCCATCCGGGCGCGGCTCGAGGGGATGGATCCGCGCCTGGCCGAGGCGGCCGCCGATCTCTATGCCACGCCCTGGGCGTCGTTCCGGCGGATCACGCTGCCGCTGCTCTGGCCCGGGATCCTGTCGGGCCTGATGCTGGCCTTCATCATCTCGCTCGACGACTTCGTGATCACCTACTTCGTCTCGGGCCCGGGCGCGACGACGCTGCCGGTC
>JAJUFW010000209.1 GCA_029263555.1 Alphaproteobacteria bacterium | reverse complement strand
TGCTGGCGGGCGGTGCCGGCACGCGGCTTCACCCGGCGACGCTTGCCGTCAGCAAGCAGCTTTTGCCGATATACGACAAGCCGATGATCTACTATCCCCTGTCGACCATCATGCTGGCGGGGATCCGGGACGTCCTGGTGATCAGCACGCCGCGCGACACGCCGATGTTGGAGTCGCTGTTGGGCGACGGCGAAAGGCTTGGGATGGCGTTATCCAACGCGGTTCAGCCGCGGCCCCAGGGCATTGCACAGGCCCTGATCAAACCCGAGCGCTTCCTGGACGGGGCCGGTCCGATGCTAGTCCTCGGCGACAACATCTTCTACGGGCACGGCCTGCGGGAGGAGCTGCAGTTCGGCACCCGGCGGGCCACCGGAGCGACGATCTACGCCTATCAGGTGGAGGATCCCGAGCGCTACGGCGTCGTCACCTTCGACGAACGGAACGTCGCGACGGAGATCGTCGAGAAGCCCAAGACGCCGTCTTCGCCCTTCGCCGTGACCGGCCTCTACTTCTATGACGAACGCGCGGTCGCGATCGCGAAGGAGCTGGTGCCCTCCGCCCGCGGCGAGCTCGAGATCACGGACGTGAATCGCGCCTACCTTGCCGAAGGCAGTCTCCATGTCCGGGAACTGGGGCGGGGATTCACCTGGCTGGACGCCGGGACCCACGACGCCTTTCTCGATGCGTCCAACTTCGTCGCGACGCTGGAGCGGCGGCAGGGGCTGAAGATCGCGTGCCTGGAGGAGATCGCCTGGCGCAATGGCTGGATCGACGATGCCGCGCTCGAGCGAGAGGCCGCCCGGATCCGGAACACGCCGACCGCATCCTATCTTCGCCAGCTTCTGCACCCGCGCGCGCAGGCCAGGGGAAGGGCGCCGGCGCCATGAAGGTCACCGAAACCCCGCTACCCGGCGTCCTGCTGGTCGAACCACGGATCTTTCCCGACGGGCGAGGCTTCTTCGTGGAAAGCTGGAACGCGGCCAGATACGCCGCCGCGGGCATGCCGCAATCCTTCGTTCAACTGAATCGCTCGCGCTCGCGGCGCGGCACGGTGCGAGGGCTTCATTACCAGGAGCCCGATGCGCAGGGAAAGCTGGTCTGGGTGACCGCCGGGGCGGTGTTCGATGTCGTCGTCGATATCCGCAGAGGCTCGCCGAGCTTCGGTCGCTGGTTCGGGCTGGAGCTGAGCGCGGACAATCACCGCCAGCTCTGGATTCCGCCGGGTTTCGCCCACGGCTTCGCGGCATTGAGCGAATTCGCGGACCTGGCCTATGCCTGCACGGCGCCCTATCGCGCGGAGGCGAACCATGCCTTGCGTTGGGACGATCCGGATATCGGGATCGCCTGGCCGGTCTCCGACCCCGTGCTGTCGGACAAGGACGCGGTCGCGCCGCGCCTGAAGGACGCGCGGATATTGCCTCGGCTGCCGGAGGCCGGTCCGTGAGAATCCTGCTGACCGGCAGCACCGGTCAGGTCGGCCGCGCGATCCTGGCCGATCTCGCAGCCGATGCCGAACACCAGGTCTTTGCGCCTCGTCGGGACCGGCTCGACCTGCGGGACCTCGATGCCCTTCGCCGCATCGTCTACGAGCTGCGCCCCGATCTGATCGTCAACCCGGCCGCCTACACCGCGGTCGATCGGGCCGAGAGCGACGCGGAAGCGGCGTTCCGGCTTAATGCCGAGGCGCCGGCCGTGCTGGCCCGGGCCGCCGCCGATTGCGGCGTCGGCTTCGTCCATTTCAGCACCGACTACGTCTTCGACGGCCGCAAGGCCGGACCGTATTCCGAAACGGACGCGCCGAATCCGATCAACGTGTACGGACGCAGCAAGCTGGCCGGCGACGAGGCCGTGCTGGCCTCGGGCGCCCGGGCCGTGATCCTGCGCACAAGCTGGGTCTATGACGAGGTCGGCCGAAACTTCCTCACGACGATGCTGAGGCTCGGACAGGAACGGCCGGCGCTGCGGGTCGTCGCCGACCAGCACGGTGCGCCGACCAGTACGGCCGTGATCGCCCGTACGGTCCGCGCCGTGATCGCCCGCTTTGCCTCGGCCGGCCGGTCGGGCGAAGCTCTGCCTCGGGGGCTCGTCAACTGCGCCTGTGCCGGGGAGACCAACTGGCACGGCTTTGCGACCGCGATCTTTGCGGGACTCCGTCGGCGGGGCACTGCCCTTTCCGTGCGTTCGGTCGAGCCGGTCGCTTCGGCCGAATATCTGACCGCGGCGAACCGTCCGGCGAATTCCCGGCTCTGCCTCCATCGCCTGCGCGACGTTCTCGGGATCACGCCTCCCGATTGGGCGGCGGAGCTCGAGGCGGTTCTCGACCGGGCGGTCGCGATCGGGTCCGCTCCCGGTTCTCCGCCCGGCTGCCCCTAAGGCGGGATCAGGCGGAACGCAGCGCTTCGGCGAAGCTCGCGCAGGTCCGGGCCAGCTCCGCGGCGGGGTAGGGGCGGCGCTCGCCCGTTCCCCAGACCGGTCCGGGCCACGCCTCGTCGTTCCGGAAGCGGGCCACGGCATGCACATGGAGCTGCGGCACCATGTTTCCCAACGCGCCCACATTGATCTTGTCCGCGCCCGTCGCCCGGGCCAGGACTCGCGAGGCGAGGGCGACCTCCTCGACCAGGACGGCGCGGTCCCGTTCGGAAAGCTCGTGCAGCTCGCGTATCTCCGGCCGGCGGGGGACCAGGATCAGCCACGGGAAGCGGCTGTCGTTCATGAGCCGGACGGTGGACAGCGGCAGCTCGGCAACCGCCTCCGTATCGGCAGCGAGCTGGGGATGGAGCCGGAAGCTCGGGGGCTGGGCAGGAGCATCCTTCATGGCCGTTCTTCTATCCGTTGCCGTCCGGCGATGCCAGCCCCGACCCGGCCCCGGCTGGGCTGGAGCGGTCCCGGGTTGCTTTCCGAAGGGCGCTCCAGACGGCTTCGTCCAGATGTTCCCCGCCCTCCAGGTCCCGGCTTTTCAGGAAGGCGCGAAGGGCGGCGCGACTTCGGGGCCCCCAGAGCCCGTCGATCGGGCCGGGATCGAAGCCCAGATCGCGGAGCGCTTCCTGTGCCGCGGCGAAGGATGCGGGATCGGAAACCGGCGTCGCCGTATCGGTGCCGGCGCCGGGCTCGCGCTTCTGCACGGGCCGGAAACGGCCGATGGAATCGCCGCCGCGCGTCTCGCACCAAGCGACTTCCGCATAGACCAGGACTTCTCCGCCCAGCCGGCACCGGACCATATCCTCGGCGCCGGCCGCCCGTGGCAGGGCGGGGCTGGCAAGCGCGACGAGAGCGGCGGCAAGAGCGGCGGGGCGGGGCATGGTGGAATGGCTCGAGGGGGGGTAGGGCAGGACGGAACGACCTCCCGACAGCATACCCCCGCAAGCGCGCCGCGTCTCTCCCCGGCTGCCGCCCTTGTGCCGGAATCAGGCCACCTCTGCGCCGCGCCGGTTTTCGCGCCCGATCGCGTTGGAGAGCAGGGTGTACAGCCTGCCCACGTCCGAGCTCATCAGCGTCGAGGTCAGGAGCCCGCCGTGATCCTGCGCGACCGCCTGGTCGAAAAGCTCCTCGAACTGACGGAAATAGCGCTGCGCATAGGTCCGGAAGCGCTCGTCCTCCTGATACTTTGCCCGGATCCGGTCGAGAGGCAGTCGATCCTTCAGGCCAAGCAGGCGACGCGTGAAGACGTTCGCCTCGCCGGCGTAGTAGGCTTTCCAGGTGCGCTCCGGGATCTCCCTGTCCAGCATCCTGCTGAAGTCGACGGAGAGCGAATGGAGGCTCTCCAGCACGAACTTGGCCGAGGTGAGAAAGCTGGCACGGTGCATCTGCCGGTCGGCCGCCTCCAAGGCCTCGGCCCGGTCCAGCGCCTGCCGGGATGCCGCGTCCAGCACCGCCGCCTGATCGGCGAAGACCGAAGTCGCCGCCTCTATCCGTTTCGCGGCGTCCCCTGAGGCGCCGGTCAGCCGCTCGGTCTGGCGACGGAATGCGCCTTCGGCCTGGGCCAGGGCGCCCTCCGCGTGATCCGCCGCCGCCGCCAGCTCCCGCACTCGCGCTTCGATGTTGGTGAGGGTGGCGGCAAGCCGGGCCTCCAGGTCCTGCTGCGTATCGGCCAGGATCTTCGTGCCTTGCCGCAGCTCCTCGCCGACGGACGCGATCCGCTCGACCGCTCGGCCGGAATCCGCGGCGATTTCCTTGGCGGCGCCGGCCAGCTGCTTGCCCGCATTCGCCAGCCGTTCGCCGGCCTGCTGGGCATCGGCGGCGAGCGCTTCGGTGAGCGTCCGCATGGTTGCCGCGACCTCTTCGAGACGGCCTCCCGAAACGGTGGCGGTCTCCGCCAGGCCGACCGCCTCGCGGCGGGCGGCGGCGCCGGCGTCCGCCAGCTTGGAAACGATCCGGTCGCTCAGCGAGGCCGCCTCGTCCGTCCGGTCGCGGAAGGCATCCCCGACCTCGTCCAGGCGGGTCTTCGCAAGGCCGACCGCGGCGGACAGGTCCTGGGTCTGCTCGTTCAACGCCTTGCGGATCTGCTCGATGCGGAGCGCGGCCTGGTCGGCCGTGAGGTGGAGATCGTCGGACTGTCCGGCGAGCATGGCGGTCAGGCGCCGGAGCTGCTGATCCACCTGTTTCGAGCTCTCCAGGAGCGCGCTCGACTGCTCGTTGAAGACGGCGCTCGCCTCCCGGATGAGTGCGGTGGCTTCGCGTGACCCGTCTTCCAGGGCCGCCAGGCGCTGGGCGTAGAGGCTGGCGACCTCGGCAAGCCGGTCGGAAGCGGACCGCGAGGTCTCCGCGGCCTGGGCCATCAGCGCGTCCAGCCGCTGCGAAAGGGCGCCCAGGCGGCTCATCGCCCCGTTCGCCTCTTCCTGGATCTCCGATCCCCGCCGATGCAGGGTTTCCGCCGCAGCATCGAGATCCCCGACGGCACGACCCGCCGCTTCCGCAACGGCGTCAGAACCGGCACCGAGGGCTTGGCGGAGAGCCGCCAGCCGGCCCTCCGCATCGTTGCCGGTATCGGCCAGCCGTGACTGTTCCGCCGACAGCCGCGCAGCGGCAGCGTCGAGTTCGGCGGAAACACGCTTCGCCGCCTCGGCGACGGCATCGGCCTGCGCGGCAAGGCCGGCGGTGGCCGCCGCTGCCTGGCGCGTCGCGTCGTCCGACGCGGCCCGCATCTCTTCCCGCTGTCGCCTGAGCCCTTCGGCCGCCGTCTGGGCGTGGCCGGCGATCTCCCCGGAAAGGGCCGCGATCTCCTGGGCCTGGGCGCCGAGGGCGTCGCGGACGGCGGTCGTCCGTTCCTGGACCTTGTGCGCGGCGGAGGTGAGATTATCGACCTCGCGCTCCAGCGTGGATTCGAGTTCGCGCGTGCGATCGGCGGTCGCGCCGGCTGCCCGGTCCAGTTCCGCGAGCCGGCGGTCCAGGAGCTCGACGACTGCCTGGACCCGGTCGCCCAACTGCTCCGTCGCTGTTGCCAGGCTGTCCGTGCGGCGTTCGAACACCTGCTCGATCCGGGCAACCTCGTCCGCGGCCCGGTCGGCGGCCCCTGCCACCGCCGCGCGCCCTTGATCGAGCCCTTCCGACAGCTCCGTGATCTGTGTCGCGGCGCGATCGGCGGTCGCGCCGAGTTCGTGGATGCGCTGGCGCAGGATGTCGGAAACGTTTTCCGCCTGATGCACCGCGTCGTCGACGGCGCCGCCCAGGTCCTGGCTCGCCTGTCGCAGGGCTTCCTCGATGGCCCGCGCCTTGTCCAGCGAACCTGTGGCCGCCGTTTCCATCCTGCCGGCGGCTTCGCCGACGGACTGCTCGACATGGGCGATCTTGGACAG
>JAJUFW010000630.1 GCA_029263555.1 Alphaproteobacteria bacterium | reverse complement strand
GCCGGCGAAGACCAGCCCGCGGTTTATCGCATCGGCGGCGATCCGGAGGGTTACCGGGCCATTCGCGGCGACCGCGCCGTCGTTGACGAGGCTCCCGGCCGCAAGGTCAAGCGCCCCGTCGGCGGCGGCAAGCCGGCCGCTGTTCAGGGCGGCGCCGGCCACGTCGACGACAAGGTCCCGGCCGGAGACCATTTCGCCCGCATTGGCGAGCGCGCCGGTCTCGACCCGCACCGCGCCCGCCACCGCGCCGACCCGGCCCTGATTGTCGACGGCGGCGGCCCCGCCGGAGGTCGCCCCCCGGACCGTGAGACCGCCCCCGGTCGCCACGATCTCGCCGGCATTCTCCAGCCGGCCATCCAGCGCAAGATCGAGACCGTCCGCGGCCGCCAGCCGTCCCCGGTTTGCGACATCGCCGAGGATCTCGACCGCGGCGTGGCCGCCCGCCTCTACGCTGCCGTCGTTGGCGAGGCCGGCCGCGCGGATACCGACATCGCCCGAGGCGACGGCGCGCCCCCGAAGCACGAGCTGGCCATCGGCCGTAATGTCCAGTTCCCCGGCATTCGCCGCAAGCTCGCCCGCGAGCCGGACTCCGACGCCCTTCTCGTTGGCGATCAGCGCGATGCGGTCTGCGTACATGCCGCCGAGCGCGGAACTGTCAATCGCCGCTTCCGGGCGCGCGCCAGCCCCGCCGGGCGCCAGCGGACGCGCGGTGCCTCCGGCATAGTCGTAGGCGTTGCGGCCGGCGACCACGTTGACGGTTTCGCCATGGATCGGTCCGTCGATCCGAACCTTGCGGCTGACGACGTCGAGCACCGGGACGCCGCGGAAGTTGCCCCCCGCGCCTTCGAACGCCACCGTGCCATCCTCGACCAGCAGATCCTTGATCGCCCCCGACTCCATGACCGGTCGGCCGGTCGAGAGGGTCACCCGGGAGGTGTTGATGAAACCGCAGCCGGCGCAGGTGACGCCGTTCGGGTTGGCGAGCACGAATTCGGCCCGGCCGCCGGCGATTTCCGAGAAGCCCTCGAGCCGGCTGTCGTCGACGCCGGTCACCTCGTTCAGGATGATCCGCGCCGCCCGTCCGCCGAGCTGCTCATTGCCGTAGACGATGCCGCCAAGCTGGGTCGACGTCGCCTTCGTGGCGTTGTTCAGGATCAGACCATCGGGACCGACGTTGAAGTCCCGGAACTGGTTGTGCGAAACGCCGGCGCCGCTTGGCCGGGCGATGTTGACGAGGGGCACGCCGTTCGCCGCCTGGTCCACGGTCGTGCTGCTGCCGGGGTCGACGACGATGCGGCTCTGCGCCACCGCGAGAGCCGGCTCGAACGCCATCACCGTCGCCAGTACCGAGGCGATCGTCCGATCGAATTTCCGCCGCATCTCCTTCGCCCCCCTTTTCCCTTCCCCCGGCTACAAGTTGATTCCCACAGTCACGCCGACGATCGCGCCCTCATCCCGCAGCGGCCCCCGAACGAGGGCGTGCGCGACCCAGGCATCCCAGAAGACAGCACCCCCGAGGCCGCGCAGCCCGACCACGGCGCCGGCGATGGCGCCGTCCGAATCCGACGGCCCGGCCGCCGCCCGCACCCAGCCCGCGTCCAGTCCGGCGTAAGGTTCGATCGGACCGAACAACCGGTCGAAGCCGGCCACACCCGACTCCGGCAGCCGCCAGACGATCTCGTTGCGCAGGAAAAGTCCCCGATCTCCGACGAGACTCCCGTCGCGGAAGCCGCGTACGCTGTAGAGCCCGCCGATCGTCAGCCGCTCGGAGCCGTAGAGGGTCTCGTTGCTGTATTCCGCGTGCAGGCTGGGGCGCCACAGGAGGTCCGCGCCCCAGAGCCCGACCGGCTGGAACCCGTCCAGGTCGAAGCTGAACTTGTCGTATTGGGCGTGGGGAGCATCGGCCGGCAGATCCGTGTCGTCGACCGTAGTGCCGAACCCGTCGAGGCCGCGTTCGTAGCCAAGCGTTGCGTACCACGCCCCGCCTCCGATCCGCGCCGTATGGCTGAGCCGGAGCGACGCCACGGCGAGCCCGCGGCTGCCGGACTCGAGGCGCACGTCCTCCAGAAAGGAGGTGGTGCGCTTGAGGCCATAGCCGGCCTCCAGCGATGTCTTGCTCACCTGCCCGCGGT
>JAJUFW010000431.1 GCA_029263555.1 Alphaproteobacteria bacterium | reverse complement strand
GCCAGGGCCCGTCCCTCGGCGACCGTCGTCGCGGTGCCGATGATCCGGCAGCCGGCCTCGCGGAACGCCCGCATCGCCGCGGCGTCCGGAATACCGAAGGTGAAGCTGACGACAGGAACCCGCTCGTCGACCAGCACCGCCGCCTGCTCGTCGAAGCTTTCCATGATCCGCTGCGGCGCCGGCGGCTCGGCCAGGCCCAGCGCGTCCCGCCAGGGCCGAAGGGCCGCGTTCGCCCGCGCGATCTCCGCCTCGCCGTAGCGCGGCGGCTGCACCGCGAAAAGGTTGACGTTGAACGGCCGGTCGGTGAGCGCCCGGATCTTCCGCACCGCCTCGCGAATGGCATCCGGCGGCAGGAAGGCGGCCGCGAGCGAGCCCAGCCCTCCTGCATTGGAGACGGCGGCGACCAGCTCCGGCGTTGTCGGGCCGCCGGCCATGGGCGCCTGGACGATCGGATGCTCGATGCCCAGCATCCGCGTGAACGCAGTCTCGAACGCCATCGCAGATACCCTCCCCGTCCTGGCGACGGCGGCCGGACCGAAAGGAAGGGGCCCGGCCGCCCCCGTCGGCCTAGCCGCTGTAGCGGTAGTTCGGCGCCTCGTGGGTCACCGTGATGTCGTGAACATGGCTTTCGCGCAGGCCGGCATTGGTGATCCTGACGAAGGTGCAACCGGTCTGCAGCTCCGCGATCGTGCGGGATCCGGTATAGCCCATCGCCGCCTTCAGGCCGCCGACCAGCTGATGGATGACGTTCGCGATCGGTCCCTTGTAGGGCACGCGGCCCTCGACGCCTTCGGGCACCAGCTTGAGCGAATCCGAGACTTCCTGCTGGAAGTAGCGGTCGGCCGAACCGCGGGCCATGGCGCCGACCGAGCCCATGCCCCGGTAGGCCTTGTACGAACGGCCCTGGTAGAGGACCACCTCGCCCGGCGCCTCGTCGGTGCCGGCGAAAAGGGAGCCGAGCATGGCGCAGTCGGCCCCCGCGGCGATGGCCTTGGCCAGATCGCCCGAATACTTGATGCCGCCGTCGGCGATCGCGGGAATGCCGTGCTTGTGCGCCTCTTCGGCGGCCTCCATCACCGCCGTGAGCTGCGGCACGCCGACGCCCGCGACGATCCGGGTCGTGCAGATCGACCCCGGCCCGATGCCGATCTTGACGGCATCCGCGCCCGCGTCGACCAGCGCCTTCACGGCCTCGGCCGTGGCGATGTTGCCGGCGACGATCTGGGTGGCGTTGGACAGGCGGCGCGCCTTCCGGACCGAGTTCAGAACACCTTCGGAATGGCCGTGCGCCGTGTCGATCACCAGAACGTCCACGCCCGCGTCGAACAACGCCTCGGCCCGGGCCAGCCCGTTGTCTCCCGTGCCGGTCGCCGCCGCCACCCGGAGCCGCCCCTGCTCATCCTTGCAGGCGCGGGGGTTGAGCTGGGCCTTCTCGATGTCGCGCACGGTGATGAGGCCGATGCAGCGGTAATCGTCGTCGACCACCAGCAGCTTCTCGATCCGGTGCTGGTGCAGAAGCCGCTTGGCCTCTTCCTTGTCGACGCCGGGACGGACCGTGACCAGGCGTTCCTTCGTCATCAGCTCGGAGACCGGCTGGCCGGGATTGGACGCGAATCGCACGTCGCGGTTGGTCAGGATGCCGACCAGGCGCCCGGGCCCGCTTTCCGCCTGTTCCACCACCGGCAGGCCGGTGATGCCGTGCCGGGCCATGAGGGCCAGGGCATCGGCCAGGGTGGCGGTCGGGGTGATAGTGATCGGGTTGACCACCATGCCGCTTTCGAACCGCTTCACCTTCCGGACCTCTTCCGCCTGGCGCTCGATGTCCATGTTGCGGTGGATCACCCCCATTCCGCCGGCCTGGGCCATGGCGATGGCAAGCCCGCTTTCGGTCACGGTGTCCATGGCCGCCGAAAGGAGGGGGATGCCGAGGGTGATGGTGCGGGTGAGACGCGTCGTCGTGTCGGCGTCGGCCGGCAGGACAGAGGATGCCGCGGGCTGCAGCAGGACGTCGTCGAATGTGAGGGCTTCGCGAATTTCCAATGCCATGGGGGTCCGTCCCGAGTGTCGGTGAGGCGGGAAATTCGCCGCACTATAACCAGAGCAGCCGCCTTCACAAGGAGGCACTGCGCAGCACAGCGTTGCGCGAAGGCCTCGGCGGGGCTCCGCGGGCTATTCCTCCTGCGCCTCGCCGGGACCCGTCCGGCCACGGAAACCGGTCGCGACGACATAGGTTTCCGACGAATCGGCGCGGCTCGCGGGCGGCTTGGCGTGGCGGACCTTTTCGAAATCCCGCTTCAGCGCGTCGAGAAGATCCTTCTCCGCGCCCCCCTGGAACAGCTTGGCGACGAAGGCGCCGCCCGGCGCCAGGACCTGGCGTGCGAAATCATAGGCCGTCTCCGCCAACGCCATGATGCGCAGATGGTCGGTCGCGGCATGGCCGGTCGTGGGCGCCGCCATGTCGCTCATCACCAGGTCGGCGGGGCCGGCCAGCGCGTCCTGCAACCGTTCCGGCGCGGACGGATCCAGGAAGTCCAGCTGCAGCAGCACGGCGCCCGGGATCGGGTCCATCGGCAGATAGTCGATCCCGACGACCCGGCCCGGCCCACCCTCGCCCGCCCGCGTCTTCTCGACCGCGACCTGGGTCCAGCCCCCGGGCGCCGCGCCCAGGTCGACGACGCGCAGGCCCCGGCGCAACAGCCCGAACTTCTCGTCCAGCTGCAGCAGCTTGAAGGCGGCGCGGGACCGGAAGCCGCGGCGCTGGGCCTCGGCGACATAGGGATCGTTCAGCTGGCGCTGCAGCCAGCGCGCCGACGAAGTGCTCCGGCGCTTCGCGGTCTTGACGCGGACGGTGAGGCCGCGGCCGGACGGGCCCGACCCGGATGGCTTGCGCGGCGGCATGGAAATGGCTCCTGGTCAGGGAAAAGGTCAGCCGGCGGTATAGCGCGGCGCGCGCCCGTCTGCCAGCAGGAGGTCCATGAGAATGCCCTCCCTCACGCCCCGATCGGCGACGCGCAGGCGCCCGACCGGCCACAGCCGGCAGATCGCCTCCAGCACGGCGCAACCGGCAACCACCAGATCCGCCCGTTCCTGACCTATGCAGGGATGGGCGGCGCGTTCGGCGCAGCTCATGGCCAGGAGGCCCCGGCTGATCCGGCGGGCGGACGCGAAATCGAGGAAGCTGCCGTCCACCACGGTGCGGTCGTAGCGGGGAAGATTGCGGAAGACGCCGGTCAGCGTGGTCACGGTGCCGCTGGAGCCCAGCATCTGCACGCCCCCCTTCTCCACCATCCGGCGGATGCCGTGCGCCGTATCGAAGGCGG
>JAJUFW010000144.1 GCA_029263555.1 Alphaproteobacteria bacterium | reverse complement strand
ATGATGAAGCCGAGCGCGGCGCCGATCGTCGCGATCAGCGCCCAGAAGGCGGCGACCAGGCTCAGCCCCGCCCCGGGACCGATATAGGCCGCGGCCGGGTCGGCCAGAGAGAGGACGAGGACGAAGGCTAGGAAGGAATAGATGAACCGTTCCATGACAGGACCGAAACCTTTTCTGCCAGTCGTCAGGAGAGACTGTCCCGGAAGTCGGGGTCGAAGGTCGCAGGATCGATGCGCTTGACCCAGAAGATGATGGGGATCCGCTCCTCATTCTCGCCGCCGCGCACCGGATTGACGAACTCCCAGACGGGTTCGCCCTCCGGCGTCACCTCGACCACCCGGCCCCCATTGGACTCGACGATCAGGGTGTTGCCGTTGGCCAGGCGCTCCTCGCTTGACCGGACAACGCTGTCGAGAGGCTGTTCGCTCGTGCCTCCGTAGGTCCAGACGATCTGGTGGGTTGCGGGATCGATCTCGATCACGCGGGAAGTGCCGTCGTCGCCGTAGACCCCCTCATTGTCGAACAGGAGAATGTTCCCGTTCGGCAGCAGGTCGGGATCGTGCTGCCGCAACCAAGGACCCGGCATCGCCCAGACGACCCGTTCGGATTCGGGATCAAGGACGGCGATCGTGCTGATCTCCCGGAAGGACAGGAGCAGGTCGCCCTCCTCGACTCCCGGAAGCTTTTCGAGGTTGCCCGCGAGCAGGTCGATGTTGTTGGTGTGCAGATAGTCGCCCTTGCCCAGGCCGACATACCAGGGAACGATGTTGAGCCAGCGTCCGAACGGCGAGGCCGCCATGGCGCCGAGCAGCCAGATCTTCGACACCTCCTCGCCCTCGGGCGACAGATGGACGATGAAGTCGTCGATGCGCGGCGGCTTCAGGTATTCGTAGCCCTCCACCACCCGGTTCGTGATCTCGTGCGTCAGAACCCAGACACTGCCGTCCGCTTCGACCGCGAAGTCGTGGTGAGCGTGGGCAAGGTATTTCCAGATGACCTCCGAGTTCCTGTTGAGCTTCACAAGGCCGTATCCCCACGGCGAGTCGCCGGCCGCCACGTAGAGCGCCAGCAGGTCGCCGTTCGGAAACACATAGGCCTTTTCGATATAGATGTGGCTGTCCGGCTGCGGCCGCTTCACGGCCGCCGTCTCGTCCCAGATGCGGCTGTAGGGCATCGCCCATTCGTGAACGACGCGCCCCTCCATGTCGATGAGGAACGCCTTGTGGTCATGGCCCGAGCTGTAGAGCGTCAATCCGTTGGCGGCACGGGCCGGATCGTACACCGTCACGCCCCGGTCGGGCCGCCGCTCCGGGAACCAGAAGTCGGTAAGATACGGGTCCTGGTAGCGCGTCATCTTGTCCCAAAGGGCAAGCCCGCCCTGGTACGACTGCGCGAGATAAGACGCCGGGAAGATGTCGCGGTACATGAAGAAGGTGCCCGCGATGAAGGCCAGCAGGGCGATACACAGGCAGAAGGCGGCCGTGGGCAGGAAACGGGAGGCTGCCGAGCCTTCGTCGATTTGAACACCGCTCATCCCAGAGGATCACCCGGATGCGAGGACGCCCGCATGAAAGGACAGGTATCCGATAAACGTGAAACCGCCGATCAGGTTCTACGGGCCGCCGGAGTTCGTTGTCCGGCTTGAGAGAGCTTCCCGGGTTGTGGTTTGCTGCAACCGATCCCGAAGGCATGCCGGCGCACCGGCTGCAGCATCGAGAGGACGGGCATGGAAGGCGGGGAGCGGACGGCGCTCGGGCTCATGAGCGGAACGTCGATGGACGGTATCGACGTGGCCGTGATCACGACCGACGGCCTGTCCGTGCAGGCCTTCGGCCCCGCTGAGACGCGGCCCTACGATCGGCGGCTCCGCCACCGTCTTGCCGAAGCGGTGAGGACGGGCGGCGCCGATCGCGCTGCGCTCGGCGCGCTGGAGCAGGACCTGACCGAAGCCCATGCCGATGCGGTCGAAGGCTTCCTTGCCTCGCATGGCATCCCCAAGGCCTCGATCGATGTCGTCGGCTTCCATGGCCACACGATCCTGCACCGGCCGGAACGCCGCCACACGCTGCAGATCGGGGACGGCGCCCTGCTGGCCCGCCGTCTGGGCCTGCCGGTGGTCAACGACTTCCGCTCGACCGACGTCGCCGCGGGCGGGGAAGGCGCGCCCCTTGCCCCGCTCTACCACGTCGCCCTTGCCCGTGGCCTGGACCAGCCGCTCGCCGTCCTCAATCTGGGCGGTGTCGGGAACGTGACCTATATCGGCGCGGATACGGTCATCGCCTTCGACACCGGTCCCGGCAACGCCCTGATCGACGACTGGGTCTCGGAACGCGTCGGCCTGGCCTTCGACGAGGGCGGTCGCGTTGCCGCCGCCGGACGGGTCGATGCCGCAGCGCTCGCGCGTCTCGCGGACAATCCATGGTTCGACGAACCGCCGCCGAAATCCCTCGACCGCAACGACTTCGCGCTTGATGCCGTGGCCGGGCTCGGGCCGGAGGACGGCGCCGCCACGCTCGCCGCCTTCACCAGCCTTGCGGTCGCGAAGGCGCTCCGGCACCTGCCGGACCGGCCGCGCCGGTGGCTCGTCACCGGCGGCGGACGCCACAACCCGACCCTCATGGGCTTTCTTGCCCGCGACCTTGCGGTCCCGGTCGAGCCGGTGGAAGCCGTCGGCTGGGACGGCGACGCCCTGGAGGCGCAGGCCTTCGCCTTCCTGGCCGTCCGCTCGCAACGCGGTCTGCCGCTGTCGCTTCCGACGACGACCGGCGTGCCGCAACCGCTGACCGGGGGACGCCTGCACCTTCCCGACAGCCCGGCCGAACCGGCCCCTTCTTCGCAACGAAGCGCACCCCATGCCTGAAGCCCCTCTGCCGGATCCGTTGGAGCGACTGATCGAGGACGCCTTCGAACCCGCGGCCGAAAGCCTGGCCGCCGGCCGGATTCCCGGCGCCGCCCTGGGCATCGTCGCCAGCGACGGCCGCCGTGCGGTGCGCTGGGGCGGGCTCGCCCGGCGGGAGCCCGCCCCGAAGCCGCTGGAGCGGAACACCGTCTTCGATCTCGCCAGCCTGACCAAGGTCATGTTCACGACGCCGGAGATCTTCCGATTGGTCGAGGAAGGCAGGATCGACCTGGACGACCCGATCGGCCGCCACCTGCCGGACCTGCACCAGTACGATCCGGGGCATCCGATCCGGCGGTTCACCATAAGGCAGCTTCTGGCTCATCAGACCGGGCTGGTCGCGGTCGAGCCCATCTACACCTGGGGACGCGACCCGGAGACGCTGAAGGCGCTGATCCTGCAACGCGACTGGCCGATCGGGGAGCCGGTCTATTCCGACATCAACTTCATCCTGCTGGGCCTTCTGGCCGAGCGGCTGCGCGGGCGTCCGCTCGCCGCCTTCGACCTGCCCGCGGGACTCAGCTTCCGCCCGGAGGCGGAGCATTGCGCTGCGACCGAGGACTGTCCCTGGCGGGGACGGGTGCTGGAGGGCGACGTCCATGACGAGAACGCCTATGCCCTGGGCGGCGGCGCCGGTCACGCGGGCCTGTTCGGAACCATCGATGCGGTTCTCGACTTCGCGCGGGCGTTCATGGCGGGCGAGGTGCTGACGCCGGCGAGTCTCGCGGCGCTAAGGGCCGGCCGGGCCGGGACGCGCGTCCTGGGCTGGGAGGCGAAGCATCCCGGCTGGGCCGGGGGCAGTCTCTGCTCGGATGAGACGATCGGCCATACTGGCTTCACCGGCACGGGCCTCTGGCTCGATTTCGGGAGGGGCGTCGCGTGGGCCCTGCTGACCAACCGCGTCCACCCGACCCGCCATGCCGAAACCGGGATCATGGGGCTGCGGCGGGCCGTCGGGAACCGGATCGCGGCCGGCTGGTCGGCGCTTTCCGGCTGACGAAGGCCCTCCGCGGGCCGGACCTAGAGAGGTAGCGGCAGGACGACCACCCGGCCGAGTTCGCGGTGGCGCTGGACATGGACCCTTGTCTCGTAGACCGCCTCGACGGTCCTGGCCGTCAGGATTTCGTCGGGATGTCCCGCGGCGACGATTTCGCCCTCACGCATGAGCACGAGTTCGTCGGCATAGGCGGCCGCCAGGTTCAGGTCGTGAAGAATCGCGAAGACCCCCACCCCTTCGGCCGCAAGGGTGCGGCCGATCGCCATGACCACGCCCTGATGGGTGATGTCCAGGCTGGATGTCGGCTCGTCCAGAAGAAGAAACCGGTCCCATCCCTCCTCCGCCGGCTCTGCGATCTGGGCCAGCACCCTCGCCAGATGGACGCGCTGGCGTTCGCCGCCGGACAGGGTCGTGTAATCCCGGTTCGCCAGGGCGCCCGTCCCGGTCCGCAGAAGCGCCTCGCGGACGATCGCCGCGTCCCGGTCGCGGGTCGAACGGCCGTGATGGGCGCTGCGGCCCATCGCCACGACTTCGGCCGCGGTGAACGGAAAGTCCAGGCGCGGATCCTGGGTGAGAACGGCGCGCTGCAGCGCCCGGTCGGAGGGGGACCAGGCCGCGAGCGGCCGCCCGTTCAGCCGGACCTCACCCGATGCCGGCGCCAGATCCCCGCACATCAGCTTCAACGCCGTCGACTTGCCCGCGCCGTTCGGCCCGGCGAGGACCGTGACCTTTCCGGGCACGATCTCCAGCGTCAGCTCGCGCACCAGCAGGCGGCCCCGGGCGGCGTAAGAGACGCGGTCCAGGGCAAGCGTCATCGGGAGAGCCCCTGGCGGCGCATCAGGAGCCACAGGAAGAACGGTCCCCCGGTCAGGCTCGTGACCAGCCCGATCGGCAGCTCGGCCGGGAGGACGATGGTCCGCGCCAGGATGTCTGCCCCGCACAGCAGCGCGGCACCGAGAAGGGCGGCGCCGGGCAGGACGATCCGGTGGTCGGGACCGGCGATCAGCCGGATCAGATGCGGCACGATCAGCCCTACGAAACCGATCGATCCGGAAACGGCCACGGCCGCCCCCACGGCAAGCGCGGTCGCCAGGATGGCGACGCGCTTCAGCCGCCTCACGTCGATCCCGAGATGCGCCGCCTCCGCCTCGCCCAGCAGATAGGCGTTGAGCGGCCGGGCGACGGAGAGCAGGAACCCGCCTGCGATCGCGATCAGCAGCACCGCCGGCCAGATCACCGGCCAGGTCGCGCCGCCGACACTGCCCATGGTCCAGAAGGTCAGCTCGCGCAGCTGAGTGTCGTCGCTGAGATAGGTCAGGACCCCGACGCCCGAAAACGCGATGGCGTTCACGGCGATGCCGGCCAGCAGCAGCATGGCGGTGTTTCCTGCACCCTCCCCGGCGATTCGGTAGACGACCAGCGTAGCCGCCACGCCGCCCACGAAGGCGGACAGCGGCAGCGCGAAAACGCCGAGCGCGCCGGTCATCGCCCCGCCGAGGACGATGGTGGCGACGGCAGCCAGCCCCGCCCCGCTGGAGACGCCGATCAGGGTGGGATCGGCCAAAGGATTGCGGAACAGCCCCTGCAGAACGGCGCCACCGACGCCGAGCGCCGCCCCCGCCCCAAGCGCGAGAACCACCCGGGGCAGCCGCACCTGGAGCAGGACGGAGGCGTTGAGCCGATCGCCCTCGGGCGCCATGAGGCCGAGTGTCTCCATCAGGATGCGGATGATTTCGCCCGGAGACATGCTGACGGCACCGGTCCCGAGAGCGAGGATCGTCGCCAGGAAGGTGCCGATCGCAAGCGCGATCAGCAAGCCGAATCCCCTTCCGGACCGGCTCACCGGCAGTGTGTCCTCCATTGCGTCCGCGGCCGCCATGCGTTCAGTTCCCCGCAGTGTCCGGATGCAGGATTTCGAAGAGTTTCCGCGCGATGTCCGGCGTCCTCGGACCGAAGCCGAGGAGGCCGAGGCCGTCCATCGCAATCAGCCGCCCGGCCTGTCCCGCCGGGGTCAGCCTTATCTGGTCGAGGCCCAGGATCGCCTGCGCCCCGCCGGCCCGTTCGACTGCACCGTCCATCATCAGGATGAAGTCGGGAGCGGCGGCGATCGCCGCCTCGACGGAGATCGGCTTATATCCGTCGATCCCTTCGAGCGCGTTCCGCCCGCCGGCCAGCTCGATGATCGCCGCCCCCGCGGTGCCGTCGCCCGCGGCGATCGGTCCGCCATTGCCGAGGCCGATCAGGAACATGCCCCTGGGCCGCCCCTCGGAGGCGGCGACGTCCCGGGCAAGATCCTCAAGACCCGCCTCGATCTCGCGGGCCAGAGCTTCGCCCTTGTCCTCCAGGCCCAGAAGGACGCCGAGGCGGCGGACCTTGTCGATGATGCCCAGGGGCGTGGGCTCGTCGGCCAGGATTTCGACCGGGATCCCCGCCGCCCGGATCTGGTCGATGACCGCCGGCGGTCCCATTTCGGAGACGCCGATCACGATCGTGGGCCGGACCGAAAGAATGCCTTCCGCGGACAACGCCCGCATGTAGCCCACCTTCGGCAGCTTGTCCGCCTCGGCCGGATAGGTGCTGGTGGTGTCGGCGGCGACAAGACGATCGCCGGCTCCCAGCCGGTAGACGATCTCGGTAACCACTCCGCCGGCCGCGACGATCCGGGACGTGTCCGGGACCGCGGGTTCCTGCGCCGTCGCCGGGACCGCACCGGCGGCCAGCACGGCAAGCGCCAGCAGCCCGGTGCGGACCGGCCCCAGGACGCGGAGGATCCTATCGGCGCCGCGGCGCATCACCGGGCGGTTTCCAGTTCGCGCTTCGGGAACTCGGCAACCAGCGTCCGCCAGCCCTCGTCCTCCGGAATGCCCGGCTTGCGCAGGCCGAACATCGTCAGGATCAGCTGCTTGTCCTTGTCGAAGATCTCGAGCGAGGTGACGATGCCGTCCACGGTCGGCTTGCGCACCACCCAGGCCTGGTTGATGTGATCCTCGCGGATATGCAGGTTGAAGCCCGGGTCGAGAACGTTGAACCAGGGCCCCATCGCCGCCGTCCGCGAAACCGGGCCGCTATGGATCTGGATGCAGCCTTCGTTGCCGACGAAGACCATGATCGGCAGCCGGCGCTCGGCCGCCTTCTCCAAAGCGAAGCGAAGCGCGCCGGCGGAGACCCGCTCGGCAAGGTCGGTGCCGGCCAGGCGAAGCGCCTGCAGGCGGCCGACCTTGAACTTCTTCAGGAGGCCGAAGAAGTTGTGGGTGTCGTCCAGCGCCTTCCACGCAGCGCGGAACCCGGCGACGTCGATTTCCGCATCGGGAAGATCGGCCGGCTTCGGCGCGCGCT